>JAUTXB010000280.1 GCA_030838245.1 Acidimicrobiaceae bacterium | reverse complement strand
CAGGTCCATGATCGAGGTTCGCCCAGGCCGTCCGGGGGGGCGGGCAGCCGGACCTCGGCTGGGCCCACGCCGAAGTTGAACAGGCTACAGACTGATTCGACGGTGTCGGAACGGACCAGGACGACCACGTCACCTTGGGCGTGTGCACGCGCCCCCTGCCGAGCTGAGCGGGCCAGCGCCGGATGGGCACGGCGGAGCCGGATCAGTGAGCGGTAGAGCTCCCACAGCTCGGCATGCCCGGGGGCAAGGCGCAGGGCCCGGTCGAGTATCGCCGCCTCGAACGTACCTTCCTCGAGCGGGTCGAGAGCCTCATCCGGCCAGCCGAGACCGGCCATCTCCTCCGTCCGACCCCGGCGCACAGCCTCGCCCAGCTCGGGGTCGGCATGGTCGACGAAGTAGGGGAACGGCGCCGATTCCCCGTACTCCTCCCCCATGAACAACAAGGGCACCCCGGGGGACTGCAGCACCACCGCCGCAGCCAGTCGAAGAGCGTCGGGGCCCACGATCGAACCCAGGCGATCACCCCGGGGCCGGTTGCCCACGTGATCGTGGTTCTGGGCGAAGAGGACGAACCGTTCCGGCTCGATCCCCATCGAGCTCGCACCGTGTCGCCGGGAGCGATAGCGCGAGTACTGGCCCTGGTAGACGAAGCCCTCGGCCATGGACCGGGCCAGCTGTCCGAGGTCCCCGAAGTCGGCGTAGTAGCCGAGACGCTCCCCGGTCAGCGCAGCGTGGAGGGCATGGTGGAAGTCGTCGTTCCACTGAGCGTCGAGACCCAGTCCCCCCACCGCCGCGGGCGAGACGACCCGGGGGTTGTTGTCGGCGCTCTCGGCGATGAGCTCCAACGGGCGACCGAGCACGATGCCCAGTTGCTCGGTCGCGGCGGCCAGCTCGGCCAGGAACGGGGTGGCGGTGGGGTCGACGATGCCGTGCACGGCATCGAGGCGAAGTCCATCGACATGGAAGTCGCGAAACCAGCTGAGGGCGTTCTCCACAAAGTACCGGCGAACCTGGTCGGAACCCGGGCCGTCGAAGTTGACGGCCGCCCCCCAAGGGGTGCGGTACCGGTCGGTGAAGTACGGACCGAAGGCATCGAGGACGTTTCCCTCGGGGCCCAGATGGTTGTAGACCACGTCGAGCACGACAGCGATGTCCCGTTGGTGGGCTGCGTCCACGAACCGCTGGAAGGCGGCCGGGCCGCCGTAGGAGTGCTGCACGGCGTAGGGGAAGACGCCGTCGTATCCCCAGTTTCGGGTGCCCGGGAACTGGGCCACCGGGAGCGGCTCGATGGCGGTGATCCCCAGCTCGGCCAGTTCGTCCAACACGTCGATGGCCGAGTCGAACGTTCCCGCCGGGGTCAGGGTGCCGATGTGCGCCTCGTACATGACCTGCTGCCACAGGGGCCGGGATCCGAATCCCTCGTCTTCCCATCGATGGGCCGAGGGATCGAACACCTCGGAGGGCCCGCCCACACCGTCGGGCTGGGAGCGGGATGCCGGATCGGCCAGCTGGCGGCCGTCGTCGAGCACCAGTCGGTACCGGGCCCCGGGCCCCATGTCGTCGACCGTCGTCGCGTGGTAGCCCGCGTCGGTTGGATCGAGGAACACCGACCGGGGGGCGCCGTCCCCGAGCACCTGCACGCCCACCCGAGCCGAATTCGGGGCCCATACCGACACGTGGGCTCCCCCGCCGGGGACGGGCACGGCGCCGAGCGGCAGCTGGCCGGTGGGCATGGTGGGAACGCCGATCAACTCCCAGTGGGATGAATCCGATATCCCGAAAGGGTCGCGGTGGGACCCCGTCACGATCCGGGCTCGCGCCGGAAGAACACGCAGCCCAGCGGGGGGGCGGTGACGTACAGGGTATGGGGGCGGTCGCGCCACGGCACCGGCTCGGCGGCCACGGCGCCAAGGTTGCCCACGCCGCTCCCGCCGTAGTCAGCCGCGTCGCTGTTCAACAGCTCGATCCAGGACCCGCCCTCGGGCACGCCCACTGGAAGGCGGTGGCGAGGTACCGGCGTGAAGTTGCAGACGACCAACACCGACCGGCCGGCCGAGTCGCGACGGAGGAAGCTGAGCACGCTGAGCTCGTCGGCATCCATCTGGACCCACTCGAACCCGCTGGGATCGGCATCGAGCTCGTGCATGGGTGTGTGCTCACGGTAGAGGCGGTTGAGATCGGCGACCCACCGGCACAGCCCGGCATTGCGTTGGCGCCCGAGCAGCGCCCAGTCGAGTCCGCCCTCGTGGGCCCACTCTCGCTCCGAACCGAGCTCGGACCCCATGAAGAGGAGCTTCTTCCCCGGTTGGCCGAACTGATAGCCGAACAACAGCCGGAGGTTGGCGAACTTCTGCCAGTCGTCGCCGGGCATGATCGTCAATAGCGAGCCCTTCCCGTGGACCACCTCGTCGTGAGACAGGGGCAGCACGAAATTCTCGGTGAAGGCATAGACCTGGCGGAAGGTCAGCTCGCCGTGGTGGTAGCGCCGATGGACCGGCTCCTCGGACATATAGGCCAAGGTGTCGTGCATCCAGCCCATGTCCCACTTGTACCCGAACCCAAGACCGCCGGCATCGGTGGGCCGGGATACCCCGGGCCAGGCCGTGGACTCCTCGGCCATGGTCTGAACATCGGGATGATCGGCGTAGATCCCGATGTTCAACTGCTGTAGGAACGAGACGGCCTCGAGGTTCTCACGCCCTCCGTGGACGTTGGGCATCCACTCACCAGGCTCTCGTGAGTAGTCCAGATAGAGCATGGAGGCGACGGCATCGAACCGGAGGCCGTCGACGTGATAGCGGGACAACCAATGCTCGGCCGAGGAGGCCAGAAAGCTCCGCACCTCGTGGCGCCCGAAGTTGAAAATGAGGCTGCCCCAGTCCGGGTGCACGCCCAGGCGGGGGTCGGCGTGCTCGTACAGGTGGGTGCCGTCGAAGTCGGCCAAGCCAAAGGCGTCGTTGGGGAAATGGGACGGTACCCAATCGAGCAGCACGCCGATCCCGGCGCGGTGCAGGGCGTCGATCAGAGCCATGAAGTCCTGGGGGCTGCCATAGCGGGACGTCGGGGCGAAGAACCCGGTCACCTGGTACCCCCAGGATCCGTAGAACGGGTGCTCCATCATGGGCAGGAACTCCACGTGCGTGAACCCCAGAGTGCGCACGTGGTCGATCAGCCTCGGCGCCACCTCGTCGTAGGAGAGCAGCCGACCAGGTTCCTCCGCCGATCGCAGCCAACTACCGAAGTGCACCTCGTAGATGGAGATCGGTGCGTCGAGCGTGGCGCGCGGGCCGCGGGATCGCATCCACTCGTCGTCCCCCCACGCGTAGGAGAGGTCCCAGACAACCGACCCTGTCCTCGGCGGGGTCTCGCTGAAGAAGGCCACCGGGTCGGCCTTTTCCAGGACCCGTCCGTCGCCGGCGGTGATGGCGAACTTGTAGATGTCGCCGGCCCGCGCCGCCACCACCACCACTTCCCAGACGCCCGAGCTGGCCCGGAGCGTCATCGGGTCGGCGCGGCCGTCCCAGCCGTTGAAGTCCCCTATGACCGCCACCGACGAGGCATTGGGTGCCCACACCGAGAAATGGACTCCCTCGCCGTCAGACCCGGAGCGAAGGTGGGCACCCAGCTTGTCGGCCAGGTGCCGGTGCGTGCCCTCGTTGAACAGGTACACATCGTCGTCAGACAGGATGCTGCCGGCGGATTCCGGCAGAGCCCCGGTCCGGGCCCGGCTCATGTCCCCGTCCCCGGGACCGGCGCGGCCATGGCCGGTTCCCTCCGGGCTCGGTCTACTTCGGCCAGCAGGCCAGCGACGCTCGCGTCTCGACGTGCCTCCTCCAGGGTCATGGCGGCGCGGAGCCGCCAGTTGGGCACTTCGGGCCCGGTGCCCGGACGGTTCTGCGGCTCGCTCTCGAGCCAGAGGTCTTCGAGGTCCACCAACATGAGCAGCGCGTCCCCGGCGGCCAGGTGCCCGAGACAGGCCCGCAGGAGGGCCAGCGTCTCGTCGGCCGGCGCCGGCCGCTCCGTACCTTTGGTGGCCAGATGCCACGCGGACTGCAGGGCCACCTTGTTCGCCTCCCGCTCGGCGCGTTCGGCGGTGGCCCTCGCCGCGTCGACCGTCCCCGACCGTTCTCGATCATCGATATCGGTGCCCTGCCAGTACGCGGCGAAGTGGGGCAGGTCGTGGGTTCCCCACGAGGCCAAGGACCGCTCCGGGGAGCTCGGCACCGGGTTGCCCGGCGAGGTCTCGAACTGGAACACCCAGGATCGGAGCATCCTGTCGTGGTCCATGGCCGTTCGCACTCGATCGGGAACGGTGCCCAGGTCCTCCCCGACGACGGTCGTTCCCGAGCGGCTGGCCTCCAGGGCCACGACGGCACGCATCTCCTCGTTTCGGTAGCGGACATAGGCGCCGTCGCCGTCATCGGAACCGTCCGGGAGCCAGTAGAGGCGGTCGAGCCCCATGATGTGGTCGACGCGGACGGCGGCGGCATGGCGGAACGCCTGGCGCATCTGGGCGATCAGGTAGCGGTAACCGTCGTCCCGCAGGCCTTCGGGGTGGAGCGGTGGGAACCCCCAGTTCTGCCCGCCGGCGAAGAACGCGTCCGGTGGGGCCCCACCGCTCACGCCGGTGGCGAAGGCGTGCCGCTGCCACCAGGGGTCGAAGCCGCAAGGGTGCACTCCGACAGGGAGGTCCAGGTAGAGCCCGGCCCCGCCTCCCTGGCTCACGGTGGCCAACTGTTGATCGGCCACCCACTGGACGTAGAGGTGGTAGTGCTCGATATCGTCATCCGTCCCTTCGACGGCCGCTGCTGCCTCCGCGCTCGACCAGCTGGCCCACGCCGAGCCCAAGCGCTCGCATGCCGACCGGAACCGGGCGTAAGCGACGAGCTCCGGTCGGGCGGCGGCAAAGGACTCGAGCTGTGTGCGCCGGGTCGAGGTCCCAGCGAACAGGGCCGCCGCCATCGGGACGAGGACGGCACGAAGGGTGGCCATGACCTGGCCGTGATCGACCCATCGGGAGGCACGGGCGATGTCGATCTCCCGGCGTACGGCATCGCTGGACAGCAGCCGGCGGGCGTGCGGTGTGATGGCCAGTTCGGGCAACCTGGTCGGGTCGATGTGGATCTCGTTCAGGCCCAATTTGGTCACGGGCCGGTACGGGCTCGGGTCCACCGGTTCGTCCCAGAACACCGGATAGAGGGGCAGGGTACCCACCAGGGCACCCCCCTGCTCGCCGATCCACCGGGCGAGAAGTCCCAGGTCGTCGTAGCTGCCCACTCCCCGGTCGTGGCCGGTCCTGAGGGCGTGGAGCGGGAGAAAGGCCCCCCACCCACGGGTGGGCAGCGGACAGGTGTCGGCCGCCACCACCAGCGCAGTGGCCACCGGGTCGGGCGCGAGCAGCGTCAGCCGGTGATAGCCGGGGGGCAGGTCCACCCCGCCCCCGTCCAGAGGGAGCTCGTAGGTGTCGAGGCCGCGTCCGTCGACCCGGTTACGTCCCACCGGCGACACGTCGATCTGGGAGAGACGTCGCCGGCGCGTGGTCCCGTCCTCCAGGTCGAGCTGGTACCAACCGTCGGAAAATGCCACCTGATCGGGCAGCGCCACCCGGACCGATCGCCGCTCGCCCACCCACTGCACCACCACCGGCTCCATGGGCCGTCGGGCCCGGCTGGCCGTCACCGCCCGCAACGCTTCGGGGGCGTCTTCGACCCGCACGATAGGAAGGCCGAGCGCGCTGAGGATGGTCGCCAGGGTCGACGAGCGGGCATAGTGGCGGGACCCGTCGGTCCCGGTGAACCCGGTCTCGACACCGACCAGGGCGCACAGTGCCTCGAGTGCCCGGACATCGTCGGTCTGGGCTCGGCTCACGGGCTCGACTCCAAGATGTCGAGTACGCCCCGAGCCGGAATATCCACCCAGTCAGGTCGACTGTTCGCCTCGTAGCCCAGCTCGTACACGGCCTTTTCCAACAGGAAGAAGTCGAGGAGCCCGGCCAACTGCTCCGGATCGGTTGGGAGGAACCCTCCGGGCCGGGCCACCTCCAGGTAGGCGTCGAGAAAGGTGCCTGACACCCAGCGGTACCAGAGGGTCAACCACGCCTCCAGGTCGGGATGCAAGGAGGTATTGAGGTCGCGACTGAGCCGGATGGCCGCCGCCCTCGACGCGTAGTGGAACGATCGGATCATCCCGGCCACGTCGACCAGAGCCGGGCGCTTCAACCGACGTTGGCTCAACGACCGATTGGGCTCGCCCTCGAAGTCGATGATGACGAAGTCCTTGCCTGTCCACAGCACTTGGCCCAGGTGGTAGTCCCCATGGCATCGGATCCGCTCGGCCCGGATCCGCAACGAGCTCATCACCCGGAGGCGCTGGGCGACCTCGGATTCCCGGCCCAGGACCTCTAGGAGGCACTCGGAAGGATCGGCGATGGTCGCCAGCTGCCGGAACACGCGCCTGGTCAGGCTTCGTGCGCCATGAAAGAGAGCTTGCCCCACGATCCCGGTCATCGACTCGGGGGCGAGATCGGGGTCGGTCGGGTCCGAGGTCAGGGCCAGGTGCAGCTCAGCCGTGCGTGCTCCGAGCAACGACGCCCACTCCAGGTGGGGTCCGACCAGGAGATTGCCCGGTTCGAGGTTGGTGGCCCCCACGTCCAACAGGCGTGGGGGTGCGACCAGGTGGAGGTCCTCGGAGCCCGGGTTGGCCAACGCCTCCTCGAGGCCACGGCCCAGGGCATCGACCACGTAGTTGAAGCCACTGCCCTCGTTGGGCACGAACGCCTCGAGCGCGGCCACGGTGACGGGCTGGGATCCGGGCGCGTCGGCCCGATACTCGATGGAACCGGCTTGGGTCGGCGAGTTGGCAAAGTGAGCACGTTCGCTCAGGAAGCGCCCGAGCTCGACGCCGGGGTTCATCCCCTCCTCGAACCGCCGGATGAACTTCATGATGGCCTGGTCGCCGAACGCAACCGAGCTGTTCGACTGCTCAGCGGTGATGGGAACCGGTGGGGTCTCGACCGATATCCGCTCTCGCACTGATCGGAAGCGGGGGGTGGGAACGCCGGTCAGGCGACCACGGGCGCCGGCCAGAGGCCGCCGTCTCGACAACATCTGCAGTACGGCCCACGAGAATTCGGGCTCCCACACCGCGTCATAGATCACCCCGTCCTCTCCCGCGGCGCGTAGGTCGGCGATGATGGACTCGGGCTTCCAACGTTCGATCTCCTCTGCGCGGGCCCCCACGGCGAAGGCGATGGGCAGGGAGTAGAGCTCGGGGCTCCCATAGTCGAGCTCTACCCGCACGATGGTGAAATGGGCCATCGGCTCCTCACGCCGGCCACCGGCCGGGGTGATGGGCACGCTGTCAACCACCGACACCGACGTGATCTGGCGCACCTTGTCCCCGAACCAGCGGCGTTCGGCCAGGTACCCGGGAAGGTAGTCCTCCAGCCGGCGGACGCCGGCGCCGGTGAGCAACTCGCTCCAGTTCCCGCGCACGGTGAACGAGCCGCGGGGCACGTGGGAGCGTTGCGTCTCGCGCTCGAGCGCGAACCAGTAGAAACCGTGCGCCCCGAGCGTGATGAAGTAGGGGAGGTCGCCCACCACCGGGAATGCCATGTTGCCGAAGAGCTCCACCGGCGTGGCTCCTCGAAACTCGGAGAGGTCGAGCTCGGCGCACTGCACGTTCCGAGAGAGGTTCACAACCACCAGGATCAGCTCGTCTTCTTGGCGCCGGAGGAAGGCGAGGACCTTGCGGTTGTCGGGACGGAGGATCTCCAGGCTTCCCGAGGCGAAGGCCTGGTACCGCTTGCGCAGCGCCACCAGGCGCCTCATCCACCACAACAACGAGCTCGAGTTCTGCTCCTGGGCCTCGACGT
>JAUTXB010000272.1 GCA_030838245.1 Acidimicrobiaceae bacterium | reverse complement strand
CGGGCCGATCGCTGTTCCCGGATGGACGGCGCGATCGGGCGGAAACCTCTTCCCGTTCGTCGATATCGCCAACCGAGCCGTGCTCGGGACATCGCAGTTCAGCCCGGCCGCCATCGAGGGGCAGGCGCAGGCGGCCATCGCCGGCCGTCTCGACGATCCCACCAATGCCGTCACCAAGGCGGTGATCGGGTCGGCCAACGACCTGACCGCAGTCATCTGCATGGCCACCAATCAGCAACCGCCGAAGCTGTGTGCATCCAAGGGAGTCCGCGAGGCCCTGGCCTCGTTGACTGCCTCGTGAGCTGGGTCCCCGTTCAGCCTGCCCGGCGATCGACCAACTGCTTGCGCTCCAGTTCGTTCAACCCGCCCCAGATCCCATGGGGCTCGCGGATGCGGATGGCATAGTCAAGGCAGTCAGTCCGGACCGCGCAGGTGGCACAGATCGACTTGGCCCGGGCCTCGCGGCGGAGCTTCTCTTCTTTCCGCTCTGCATGAGAGGGTGGAAAGAAGATCTCAGCCTGTGGTCCCCGGCAGGATGCCTTGATCTGCCACGTGTCTACCGCCTGCGCCATTGCTCCCATCCCCCTTACGCGCCTGGTGAGCGTCCTCCCCAAATGTGAACGTACTCGCGAAGATGCCGGCCCGACAAGAGATCCGGGGGTTTTCTTTGCCAACGTGGCACGTCGGGGCCCCCTTTGGGGGTGCCGGTCCCTCCATCGACCCCCTGGTGAGCCCTTTGCCAACGGTGGGCACTACGCTCCGGTCGTCATGGACGTCAGCGCCTTTTGCAGACAAAGCAGCGTCCTGATCGTGGCCGGCAAGGGCGGCGTGGGCAAGACCACGATGGTGGCGGCCCTGGCCCGAATGGCCGCCAACGAGGGCCTTTCCGTCCTGGTCGTGGAGCTGGAGGGTCGGCGGGGTATCTCCTCCGCCTTCGGTGACGGCGGCGACCTGAGCTATTCGGGGACGGTCCTCACCGCGGCCGGTGCCGACGATCTTGGAGATCCCGAGGACGAGGACACGGTGCTGCCCGGGGGTACGGTCCACGCCCGGATGATCACGCCCGATGATGCCCTGCTCGAGTACCTGGCCGATCACGGGCTCCGCCGCATGTCGAAACGGCTCCAGTCGTCCGGGGTCCTCGACGTGGTGGCCAGTGCCATCCCGGGGATCAAGGACATCTTGGTCCTGGGCAAGATCAAGCAGATCGAGCGCAGCGGAATCGCCGACCTGATCCTGGTGGACGCGCCGGCCACCGGGCACACCATGACCTTCCTCTCGTCGGCCAGTGGCTTGCTCGACGCCGCCCGGGGAGGCCCCGTCCGGGCCCAGGCCGCCGACGTCGTCGAGCTGCTCACCGACCCGGCCCGATGCCAGGTGGCCCTGGTCACGCTGCCCGAAGAGATGCCGGTGAACGAAGTGGTGGAAGCGGCGTACCAGCTCGAGGACAAGGTGGGCATCGCCCTCGGGCCGGTGATCACCAACGCCTGCTATGCCCCTCTGGCCGGCCTCGAGCACACCGCCGCCGATGCGACGGCACGTGCCGGCGTCACGCTCAGCGATGACGCCCGTGCCGCCCTGGAGGAAGCCCGCACGTTCCGGGTGACCCGCCAGGACCTCCAGCTCGAGCAGCTCGAGCGCCTAGCCGCCGAACTGCCGCTGCCCCAGCTGCGCGCCCCATACCTGTTCAGCGCGACCATCGGACCCGAGGAGCTCGACATCCTGGCCCGGTCCCTGGCCGCCGGCATCGGCGACCTAGCCGAGCCGGTGAAGCGACCGCAATCGCTGAGCTCATGAGCGACGCCGTCACCCTCGACGAGCTGGCCGCCGAACGGTCAATCATCGTGTGCTGCGGCTCGGGTGGGGTGGGCAAGACGACCACGGCCGCGGCCGTTGCCCTTCAAGCAGCACGCCTGGGGCGGCGGGCGTGCGTGGTCACCATCGACCCGGCCCGTCGCCTGGCCAACTCGCTCGGCCTCGACGCCCTGACCAACTCCCCCACCGAGATCGCCGGCTCTTGGCCCGGCGAGCTGCACGCCCTCATGCTCGACCCCAAGGGGACCTTCGACGACCTGGTCCACCGGTATGCCGACAGCACCGAGCAGGCAGAGGGCATCCTGGGCAATCGGATCTACCGGAATCTGACCGGCGCCCTCTCGGGGACCCAGGAGTACATGGCCATGGAGAAGCTCTACGAGCTCTCCGACGAGGGCGGCTTCGACCTGATCGTGGTGGACACCCCACCGACCCGGAACGCCCTCGATTTCCTGGACGCCCCCCGGCGACTTACCCGGTTCCTGGAGAACAGAGTGTTCCGGGTGCTGATGATGCCCACCCGCGCCTCGCTGCGGGTCATGGGGGTCGCCGCCCAGGCCTTTCTGCGGACCATTTCGAAGGTGGCTGGGGCCGACATCGTCCGTGACGCGGTGACCTTCTTCCAGGCTTTCGAAGGCATGGAAGAGGGGTTCCGCACCCGAGCGGCGCGCGTGCGAGTCCTCCTGGCCGAGCCGACCACGGCGTTCCTCCTGGTCGCATCACCCCGGCCCGACTCGGTCGACGAGGCCGTCCACTTCTCCTCCAAGCTGACCGAGGCGGGGATGTCGGTGACGGCCCTCATCGTGAACCGGGTGCAGCCGCGCTTCGCCGACGACTCGCTGCTGGCCGAGTTGCCTGATGTCCCCGACGGGCCCGACGGGGCGGCCCTCGCCGACCTGGTCGAGAACCTTCGCGGCTTTACCGCCGCGTCGGACCGGGAGGAAAAGACCTACGAGGACCTGGTCGCCGATGTGGCTCCGGCCCCGGTGGCCCGGGTCCCGCTGCTCAACTCCGACGTCCACGACCTCGACGGCCTGGCCACGGTGGCCGACCTCTTGTTCGTCGACCACGGAGGGGTCACCACACCGGGCTCATCGGACGGAAAGGCGTCCCGCCGGGCGGGCTAACCTTCAAAGCGTGCGCACCGTTCTCGTGGCCAGCGACGCTCCCTCTGTCCGGGCCGAGGTAACAGCCATCGCCAGCCGGCCGGACATCCAGATCCAAGAGGCACGCTCGGGCCCCGCCGTGTTGGCCAAGGTGGCCGAGGACCTCCCGGATCTAGTCGTCGTCGACCTCCAAATGGGCAACATGGGAGGAATGGCGGTGTGCCTGGAGCTCCGCCTCGAGGAGTCCTACGACAACCTGGACCACATTCCAGTCCTGATGCTCCTCGACCGCCGGGCCGATGTCTTTTTGGCCCGCCGTTCCGGTGCCGAGGGGTGGGTGGTGAAGCCCTTGGACCCGATCCGGCTCCGGCGGGCAGTCAGCTCCCTCCTCGACGGGGGCACGTACTTCGATGAGTCCTACCAACCTCTCTCGATCGTGCCCACCCCCACCCCGGTGGGGGCCTGAGGGCTCGTTCGTCAGCGACCGCGGCGAGCATCGTGTTCCGACGACACACTGACCAACAAGCGGCACCGGCGGACGGCCGGCGGCATGAGCGACGCCGTGGCAGGGACAGCATTGGCAATGGCTTCCGCTCCGTGGCCGCCGACGCCCAGGAGCAGATCATCCTCGAGGCGCTCGAGGACCTCCGCGACACCATGGTCAGGGAGGTCATGACGCCGCGGGTGGACGTGGTCGCCCTTCCCATCCCCCTGTCGGCCGAAGACGTGACCCGCGCCGTCCGGGAGTCGGGGCACAGCTGCTTCCCGGTCTACGACGAGAACCTGGACAACTTGATCGGTGTCCTGTTCATGAACGATCTGTTTCGCGCCGGTTGGCAAGTCGGGACCGGTCGGTCGATCAGCAGCGAGTCGGTCGGGACGGCGGGCGTCCGAACCGACCCCGATCCCGTCGATATCTCTCGGCGCCTCCGCCAACCCTTCCTCGTCCCCGAGTCTCGATTGGTCCTCGAGGTTCTGGCCGAGATGCGCCAGCAGCGACGGGCCTTCGCCGTGGTGGTGGACGAGCACGGCGGAGTGGAAGGCGTGCTGACGGTGAAGGATCTCCTCGGTGCCCTGGTCGGCGACCTGCCCGACGAGTTCGATCCCGACGACGAGCCCGAGGTGGTGCCGGTCGACGGCAGCCGCTGGTTGGTCGACGGGCGGATGAACGTGGACGACGTCCGAGACCGCATGGGCATCGACCTCCCTGAGGGCGAGTACGTCACCCTGGGCGGGTTCCTCTTCGACGGTTTCGGTCACATCCCCAACGAGGGCGAGGTCCTCAAGGCCGCCGGATGGGAGTTCCGGGTGGCAGAGATGGACAAGCGCCGCGTGGCCAAGGTCGTCGCCCAACGGACCCGGCCCATGGACTCGGGTCCGCGACCGGGCGAGCCGGGAAGCGCCCGCACCCCTGTCGGGTAGCATCTGCTCTGGTTCGAGGCCGGCGCCGGCGCCGGTTCGGATCGACGGGCTGTGGCGCAGTTTGGTTAGCGCGCTGCGTTCGGGACGCAGAGGTCCCCGGTTCAAATCCGGGCAGCCCGACCACGATTGTCCTAGTTGACGGGGGTGCGATTCTTCTGTCGGCTTGCGAGCACAGCGAATTGGCGCGTATTTGGCGCGATCTATTTTTTCGTTCTCTTCATCCTCTTGCTCGTCGTCTTCGGCCGGGACCCTCGACGGCTGGGCGGCAGGGCCGAAGAACTCGGCTTGCAGTCGTTCGGCAGCGGCCCTGTCCGCCTCGATCGGCGCCGATGCGTAGACGGCCAGGGTCAGGCGGGGATCGCTGTGGCCAAGGCGAACCTGGGCGGTTTTCACGTCGACGCCGGATACGAGGGTGGTGGCCGCCAGGCGCCGCAGATCGTGGAACCCGGCGCCCTGACATCCGGCGCCGTTCACGGCCGGGAGCCATACTCGATGGCGCCAGTTGTCGTAGCGGATCGGTCGGCCATCCGTGTTGGTGAAAACAAGTGCGTCCGGACCCGACTCCGTCAGACGGTCGGAGCCGAGGTGGGCGGCGAGGAGACCGACCAGGGAACTCGGCAGGTAATCCTCGAGCGTCGTCCTGACTGGCTCTTGGGTGGATTCGACCACCGGGGAGCGGCGATACGAGGAGAGCCGGGCGCCTGGCCAAATGCGGTCGACAGCATAAGTCAGGCCGTTCCCGGCTGTCTCGCAGACGGATCCATTTGCAGGACAGCCGGGCGGCGTCGATCCTCACGGTGAGCGAGTAGTACTTCCGAGCGGTCAGATGGCCATGCCAGCGATGTCAGTCAGGCCCAGTCCACCGAGGCTCCCGAAGAAGGGGGCGTCGAAGCTGAAGATGCCACCGTCGGACGCGGTCAGCCAGTAGCCGTTCCCGTCGGGGGTGGTCAGCATTCCCACGATGGGTTGGACCAGTGTCTCGCCGCCGGTGGAGCCATGGAAGGGCGCATTGAAGCTGAAGATGCCGCCGTCCGAAGCGA
>JAUTXB010000257.1 GCA_030838245.1 Acidimicrobiaceae bacterium | reverse complement strand
GCGATGCCGGCCGGCATCGCCCTCGGCCCCATCCTGCACCTCTCACCTGGGGATGTAAATGTTGATCAAGTCAATGTAACTACACTGGTCAGATGAGCCAGCTCCTGGAGAGCACGGAGGCAGCGCGACGCCTGGGCGTGAAGCTCCCCACCCTGTACGCCTATGTCAGCCGTGGTCTGCTCACCTCGCAGCGCGCCCCGGACGGAAAGCGCAGCCTCTTCGACCTCGATCAGATCGAGGCGCTGGCCAGCCGGTCCCGAGGTGGCCGGCAGGTGGAGACCCGACTGGCCACGGTCACCACCGCCATTACTCAGCTCCGAGACGACGGTCCCTACTACCGAGGACAGCGGACAGCCGGCCTGGCTACCACCGCGACCTATGAGGAGGTGGCCTCCCTGCTGTGGGAGGACGACCGGGCCGACTGGCACCCCCACCAGCTGGCTCGGCCTACCGGCCTCTCCAGTAGGGACCTGCTGCGATGGGCCGTGGTCATGGCCGGAGCCGGTGATCCTCTACGGGCGGATCTGCGCAAAGCCGCAGTCGTCCGTGCCGCCGGCCGGCTGATCAGCACCATGGTGGATGTGCTCCCGGTCACGGCGACGGGGACCGTTCCCGGCTTGACCCTCGATGGCGATCCCACCCCCCGGGACGGCTCGTTGGCTGCCCGGTTGACGGCACGCCTGGTCCCGGGCGGCTCGCCAGCCGCTCGCCCCGAGCTGGTCGGCGCCATCAACGCCGCCTTGGTGGTGCTGGCCGATCACGAACTGGCGACCTCGACCCTCGCCGTCCGGATGGCCGCGTCGACCCGGGCCGACCTCTACGACGCCGTCCTGGCCGGACTGGGCACGTTTGCCGGACCCCTCCACGGCGGCGCCAGCCAGCTCGTGCATCAGTTGCTGGTCGACGCCGACGAGCAAGGACCGGACCAAGCCGCCGACAAGGCCCTTCGCTGGATGAACATCCTCCCCGGGTTCGGGCACACCGTCTACACCGACGGCGACCCTCGAGCTGAGCCATTGCTCGAGCTGGTCGACCAGTTGGCCGACGATCGGCTGCGACAGGTGCTGGCCTCGATCCGGGCCCTGGCCGACAGCCACGACTTCGGAGCACCCAACGTCGACCTGGGCATCGGCGCCCTGGTCTACGCCACCGGCATGCCCGCGGAGTCGGGCCAGACCATCTTCGGCGTGGCCCGCATGGCCGGCTGGACGGCGCACTACCTGGAGGAGCTGACCGAGCGGCCCCTGCGCTTCCGGGCCCGGGCCATCTACTCCAGCCGGGCCGCCGGAGCCTGAGGCGGGCGTCGGTCACCCACCTGACACCCGCCAGTCAGCGGCCCGACGCCGCCACTACGCAGTCGGGAACGGTCTCGGGTGGTCCAGCCCGATAGTTGGCCGGACCGGCGCAGGCCTGGAGGGCCGCCGACGAGACAGTCAGGGACGGGTGCGGACGTTGCACGTCGGTCCACACCCAGGCATGGGCCTGATACCGGGGCCGGATTCCCAGCGCGGCGGTAAAGAGGCCGACGGCGAACGAGGTGGCATGGCCCTGCTGGAACGAAGGCAGCCCGGCCTGGTTGGGGATGACCACCATGGTCGTTCCCCACCCGGTGAGCGCCCGGCGGACGGCGGTGAGGTCCGCAGGCGCCGCCTTCAGGACCGATCCGAAGGTCCCGGTGGCCGCCACGATGACCTCATAGCCGGGTCGCTCGCTTCCGGCCCGGAACGCGATCGCCGCCGGCCCTCCCCCTCCGTTCTGGGCAAAGGGCATGCCCTCGATCGCCTGCCAGCCCAAGGGCGACTGCACCCCCGAGAACGGAGCCGGGTATGTCAGGACCACCTGCCTGTCGGGAAGGTGATGCGAGGCGTTGGCGAACCAGGAGGGGACGACGACCGGCACCACGGTGATAGGGAGAATGCCGGCAAGGGCCTGGCCGATCGGGACCAGAGCGACCGCAGCGACAGCCAGCGCCACTGCCCCGGCCACCAGCGAGCGGACGACACCGGGCGAGGATCGCATTCGGTGACGAGCGGCGCCCGGAGCGGCGATGGGCCCGGCTCTCATCCCTGCTCCCAATAGGACCAGTGCGCGGGCCCGGTCCACGATGACGCCGAGCAGCACCGCCGCGCACAGCATGGTCGTGATCGAAAAGCGCTGCGGCAGCACGTTCTGGATGACCGGGATCCGGCTGAGGACTCGCCATGGCACCCAGAAACTGTTCGACGTCTGAAACGACAGTACGGCCGAGGCCACTCCGAGGACGGCGAAGAACCACAAGCGCCGATCCCGTCGCCACACGATCACCCCGGCCAGGAGGACGACCACCAGCCCGATGCCGAGAAACTCCGTGTTGGGCAGGGCGCCGCCGAGAAACCCGCCCATCAGGTGCTGATAACTGAGCACACCGGGCGGGGTAGGAGTGACCCGCATCAAGGAGTCCGGCGTCGTACCCGAGTTGTACAGGGCCGGGACATTGGGCCACACCAAACCAGAGAGGTGGGCCGGTCCGGCCAGGGCGAACCACACCGGGTAGGCCAGGAGCACCACCGAGATCGCTCCGGCTGCGCCCAGACCGGGCCAGGCCCGGATGAGCCGGAGACGGAGGCCGGGACGGTCGACGACCAGTGCGTAGCCGCCCAGGACGACCACACCCACGACGCCGACGACAGCCATGATGGCCAGCAGCTCGGTGCCCAGGAAGAACTGCACCACAATCAACAGAGCCAGCGCGACGCCGACGGGAACCGGTCGCCGTCGCTGGCGGATGAGCAGCTCGTCGACACAGCCCACGACGAGGGGCGGCACCACCAGCATGGCGTCCATGAGATGGGAGACGGCGAGGCTCCCGATGACCATGGGCGAGAAGCCGTACAACAAGCCGGCGATGAACGCGGCCGGTGTCCACGACACCCACCGCCGGACCAGCCACATCATGGCCAGCGCCGACAATGCCGGGCACAGCGTCGATGCCACATTCAAGGTGGCCACCGGTCCGAACGCCCAGGTGACGGGGGCGAGCACGAAACCGATGGACAGGACGCTGGTGTTGGACAGGAGGTTGATGCCGGTGGGATGGAGCATCGCGGTCGAGAAGAACAGGCTGTGCCCGTGGGCTAACGCGTACGCCGGCCACTCGAGAAACCACACGAACAACGAGGTGTCCCCACAGCCGCAACTGGCTGTTGCCGTGGGGTGGGTGGACCACACCCCCCACCAGACGAGGACGGACAAGACGAGATAGGCGGCGAGGCCGAGGGCCAGGGGCCGCCACGAACGCCGTCGATATTGCCCGGGCGGGAAGTGGCCCGCCGGTCCGTCGGCCGGCGAGCGCCCCGGCGCGGCCAGGTCGGTTGCCACCAGGGGCGGCCTGGCACTGGCCCAGACGGTCACGGCCGGCCGGGCTCCGAGGAGGGCGGAGGCGCCAAGGCGCGAACCGCGAGAGGAGACCCGGTCGGGCCAGTCGCGTATCCCCCGCAGGTACGAAACGGAACCACCAGCATCGGAGGGGTAACGGACAGGTTCACGAGGTCATACGGTAGAGCCCTCCCGAACCGGAGGGCGGCGATCACGCCGAGCTCACGAGCCGCGGGAGCCGATACCGGTCTGAGGCTCAGCCAGCCGGTGTGGGAGTGGCGTGGGCGCCGGAGCTGGCACTGGTACCCGAGCCGGAGCCGGTTTGGTCCGCCACCGGCGCCAGATTGACGCCCAGGCCCAGTGCGGCCACCGTGGGCAGGATCTTCGGTTGCACCAGCTCGCCCCCAGCATCGCTCACGTGGACGCCGTCGGACCACCTGGCGATCACGCCACCGACGTTCATGGCGAAGTGGCCATGGGGATCGAGCATCTTGTTGAGGTCGATGACCGTGACTACTCCCGGATTGGCCCGACCGACCTCGTTCACCACCTTGTTGTAGGCATCCACCCGGGAAGGCAGGTTCTCGGTGAAGGGGGAACCGTTGGGCGATTCCTGGCTCGGATCCACATACGGCATGGTGAACAACACCACCTTGGCCCCATCGGCCGAGAGGATCTTTGCCCCCTCGGTCAGCTCGGCGACCAGATGGCGGTCCCAGACCGGCTGGCCGACGTGGGTCCATTTCCCTTGATAGAGGTGGTCGGCCACCTCCCACCGTCCGAGCGCCAGCCCAGCCACCTGGGGGCGGTACTTGGCCACCTGCGCGGCCCAGGTCCGCCTCCAGTCCTGGCAGCCCGGAGTGGCGAGCGACACCGTCCCCGAAGTGTTCACCTGGAGGGTGGGATCGAGATCACAGCCGAGGGGCGCCTGATCGTTCACGAATACGCCGTACCGGGGCCTCGAGTTGTAACTGAGTCCGATGCCCAGGGTGAGGGCAACCGAGTCGCCCAGCAGCAAGAAGCGGATCGGGTTGGTGGTGAAGGCGGCGTTGGCGGCGAGGTCACGGTGCTCGGCCGGCGTCATGGTCTGTCCACGAATGACCACCGAGCCCTCGACCGGCGCGATCGTCGACACCACCAACGCGGCCACGGTGACCACCACGGCCACGCTCGACGCGGCCAGCGCGTGCCAGT
>JAUTXB010000237.1 GCA_030838245.1 Acidimicrobiaceae bacterium | reverse complement strand
CGGCCGGTCGGAACACCGGGATAGTGGGACACAGGGACAGCGGGACCACGAGGGATGAAGGAGCAGGATCGATGCCGTTTTCGACGGTCGAAGATGCAGTAGCGGCGGTAGCCCGGGGCGACATCGTCGTGGTCGTCGACGACGAGGATCGGGAGAACGAGGGCGACCTGATCATGGCGGCCGACGCCGTCACCCCCGAGAAGATCGCCTTTTTCCTCGCCCACACGTCGGGGTTGATCTGCGTGCCCCTCACCCCCGAGCGGGTCGAGCAGCTGGACCTGCCCTTGATGGTCACCAACAACACCGAGGTCCAGCGCACCGCGTTCACCGTCACTGTCGACTACCGGCACGGCACCACCACCGGGATCTCGGCCTCCGACCGGTCGGCCACCATCGCCGCGCTGGCCGATCCCCACACCCGCCCCACCGACCTCAACCGCCCCGGGCACATCCTGCCCCTCCGCTACCGCCCAGGGGGCGTCCTGAAACGCGCCGGGCACACCGAGGCGGCTGTCGACCTGGCCCGGGCAGCCGGACGGGCACCGTACGGTGTGCTCTGCGAGGTGGTGAGCGAGGACAAGACCACGATGGCCCGCCTGCCCGAGCTCGAGAAGTTCGCCGAGAAGCACGGCCTCCACCTCATCTCCATCGCCGAGCTCATCCGGTACCGCCGGCGCATGGACAAGCTGGTGCGCCACATCGCTGCGGCCAAGATCCCCACCGAGTTCGGGGAGTTCACCACCCATGCCTACGAGTCCCTGCTCGACGGCGAGCAGCACGTCGCCCTGGTCAAGGGCGACATCGACGGCAAGCCCGATGTCCTGGTCCGGGTGCACAGCGAGTGCCTGACCGGCGACGTGTTCGGCTCGCTGAAGTGCGATTGCGGTCCCCAGCTGCGCGGGGCCATGCAGGCTATCGAGGCCCACGGCAGTGGCGTCGTCGTCTACCTGCGGGGCCACGAGGGACGCGGCATCGGCCTGGGCCACAAGCTGCGGGCCTACAACCTGCAGGAGAACGGCTTCGACACCGTCGACGCCAACCTGGAGCTCGGGCTGCCGGCCGACAGCCGCGAGTACGGCATCGGCGCCCAGATCCTGGTCGACCTGGGCGTGACCACCATGCGCCTCATGACCAACAACCCGTCCAAGTACGGCGGGCTCGAGGGCTTCGGGCTCGACATCGTGGAGCGGGTGCCCATCGAGTCGTCCCCCACGCCGGAGAACATCCAGTACCTGCGGACCAAGCGGGAACGCATGGGCCACCTGCTCGAGGGGCTCGATGACGTCCTCTGACCAGACCGACCTCCCCGAGGGCACCATCGCCCGGGTCGGCGCCCGGGTGGGACGCTCGGTCGCGGGTGGGCACCAGGCCTCTGGTGTCCGGGTGGGGCTGGCCTGTGCCCGGTTCAACGGCGGGATCACCGAGCGCCTGCTCACCGGCGCCCTCGAGGCGCTGGCCAAGCACGGTGGCGACCTGGGGGCGGTGACCGTGGCCTGGGCACCGGGGGCCTTCGAGCTGCCGTTGGTGGCCCGTTCCCTGGCCCCGTCCGTCGACGCCGTGGTCTGCCTGGGCGCGGTCATTCGCGGCGACACCGGTCACTACGACTTCGTGGCCGGGGAGTGCGCGGCGGGCATCCAGCGCGTCCAGCTCGACACCGGGATCCCGGTGATCTTCGGCGTGCTCACCACCGACACGGTGGAACAGGCGCTGGTTCGGTCGGAGCCCGACGACACCAACAAGGGCTGGGAGGCGGCGGTGGCGGCGATCGAGATGGCCGGCCTGCTCGCCGACCTGCAACCGTCCGCCCCCTCGGAACCGGGGGACTGACCGTGCTGCGCATCGTGTTGCCCAAGGGCTCGCTCGAGAAGGCCACGTTGGAGCTGTTCGCCTCGGCCGACCTGGCCGTGACCCGCTCGTCGGAGGTCGACTATCGCGCCGCCATCGACGATCCCCGGGTGGACGAGGTCCGCATCCTCCGGCCCCAGGAGATCCCGATGTACGTGGCCGACGGCATGTTCGACATGGGCATCACTGGCAGGGACTGGGTCGAGGAGCGGGGCACCGAGGTCACCACCCTCGGCGTCCTGGCCTACTCCAAGGCCACGTCCAACCCGATCCGGGTGGTCCTGGCCGTGTCCAAGGACTCGCCGGCGAGCTCGGTCGCCGACCTGGCCGCCTCGGGTACCGGTGCCGGCGGGGCGCTGCGGGTGTCGACCGAGTACCCCGAGCTGACCCGGCGCTATCTGGAGAAGCACGGGGTGGCTTCCGAAGTCAGCCTGTCCTACGGGGCGACCGAGGCCAAGGTGCCCGACATCGCCGACTGCGTGGTCGAGATCACCGAGACGGGCCGGGCGCTGCGGGCGGCGGGGCTGAAGATCGTCGAGACCCTGTTCACCTCCCACACCGAGCTGATCGCCAACCCGGCGGCCGCGGCCGATCCCGACAAGCGCCACGCCATGGAGCAGCTCCTCACCTTGTTGCAGGGGGCGCTCGAGGCGAGGGGGAACGTGCTGGTGAAGCTGAACGTTCCGGCCGAGCAGCTGCAGGGGGTCATCGACCTGGTGCCCTCGCTGCGCTCGCCTACCGTGTCCGAGCTCTACGGCGGTGGCGGGTTCGCTGTCGAGACGGTGGTGCCCAAGTCGAAGATCAACGTGTTGATCCCGGCGCTGAAGGACCGCGGGGCGACGGACATCATCGAGCTGTCGCTGTCCAAGATCGTGCATTGAGCAGACGGTGCGGACGGTGACGACGGTGACGGCGGACACGCGGACGGGGCTCCGATGACGCCTCCGATGACCTCGGGCGCGCACCTCGTCGATCTGCCGCCGGTGCGCGGCCTGCCGCTCCTCGGCCACGTGGCCAGCTTCGACGACCCTCGGGGCATCGGGGTGGTCGCCTCGGGCGAACGGAGCTTCGCCTTCCACTGCACGGCCATCACCGACGGCTCCCGCTCGATAAACGAGAGCGCGGCGGTGGCCTTCACGGTTGGCCCCGGGCACCTCGGTCGCCTTCAGGCGTCGTCGGTCCGGCCGCTGGGCGTGGCCTCGCCCGACGCCGGATAGCCCTCGGATCCCAGTCCGCGCCGGTCCTGGGCCTGCGGGGTGGTCCCGTGTGACTCCGGGCGGCCTGGGTCCGGACCGTCATGATCCGGTGCCTCCGGGCTCGGTTCCTCTGGGGCCCGGGTGGTGCCGGAAGCTGTTTCGTGGCCGTCTGCGTGGCCATCCGCAGGGCCGACCGCATCCGCAGGGTCCTTAGCGTCCGCTCCCACCTCTGCGTGACCGTCCTCATCGTCATTGGAAGGTCGATCGTCTTCGTAGGGATCGCCCAGGATGTCGCGGGCCAGGTCGACGATGACTGCGCTGTCGGCGTCCTCTTTGGTCACCTCGCCGAGGAGGGGCGCGGCCAGGAGGCCGGCCACGATCCCCGTCTCGGCCATGGACTCGGTCTGGATGATGCTCCACTTCCAGAGCTTGGCCACCATGTCCGTCTTCGGACGATGGACGGGGAAGCGGAGCCGGGTGTTGACCACGGCATGGGCGATACCGGTGGCGGCGGGGAACACCCAGATCAGCCGGTAGTTACCGGTGACGTCGACCACGGTGGCGGCCACATAGGCCAGCACGACGCCGACCAGGTTGAACGGTGAGAGGACGAGGCCCAGCCGTTCGCCAAGACCACCGGACCGGGGGAGCAGCTGCAAGAGGTAGGGGGCCAACACGATGATGTAGGCCCCGACGAACGGCGCGCCGATGAAGGCGAGCACCACCGCCTGCCAGATGTGGGTGTCGAAGTACTGGACGCCGGCCAGCAGGGCCCCGATGAGCGGTGCGCCGATGGCCAACTGGCGGCGGGACAGGGCCCGGCTGAGCGGGATGCCGAGCAGGATGCCGATCAGGAAGGTGGGGATGCCGCTGACCAGGCCGGCGATGGTCTGGGCGCTGGCTCCGGCATGCACCACCCGCTGGAAGAACAGGATGGCCACGTACGCCGTCGAGCCCAGTCCCGCCCAGAACAGGAGCGTGCCGGCCAGCAGCACCTTGGCGTTGGGCGCTTGCATGATCTCCCGGATCTCAGCCCGGGCCGGCCGGGCTCTCGCCTTGCGGTCGGCGGCGGCCCCGAAGGAGGCCGCTTTCGACTCTCGCACCAGAACCAGGACGGCGAGGCCCACTGCGCCCATGATGACGGCGGCCACCTGGAAGGGGAGGTTCCAGGTCTCGGGCATGCTCTGCTTCCACGTGGTGATGACCGTGGCCTTGATGAACAGGCTGGCCAACGTGCCCAGCGCCGTGGTCAGCACCAGTGCCTTCAACCAGCGGCTCCGTCCGAACACTTCGGGCACCACGGCCGCGTTGGTGAGGGTGAACACCGACGCGGCTTGGCGGGCGATGACGATGAACAGCACCAGCAGCCAGTAGCCCTGGACCACGGTGAACATCCAGGTGGCTGCGCCCATGATGATCAGGCTCACGGCCATGTACGGGGTCCGGCGTCCGATCCGGCTGCGGGTGCGGTCGCTGAGGCGTCCGGCGATCGGATAGGTCATCCAGCTGAGGAGGCGGTTGGCGGTCAGGGCGAAGGTGACGGCCAGGGCTCCCGATGCCCGGTTCTGGACGTAGAGGGTGATGAGCACCCCGGATACGGCCAGGTTGGCCCGGGGGCCGACGAGCCCGACCGAGAGGCCGATGAAGCTGCGGACGCGCTTGGCGTCGATCGCTCCCATGGGGGCCCGACCTGGGCTGCCACTGCCACTTGGGTCACCCGATGCGCCCGGTGCGCCGCCGGCAGACGTCGGTTGGTTGCTGTGCCCCCGGCTCGAGGGCCCGGGGCCGGTGGGAGCGGGCTCGGCCGGGCCACCGGCGTCACCCATCCCGAGTGTGGCGATCACCCGGCGGTACCGTCTCCGGCGTCATCGGGTGTGTCAGTGCTGGATTCGGGTCCGGTGGCGCCGTTCGCCGGCGGGGAATCGGCAGGCGCGCCGTTGGTAGGCGCCGTACCGGCAGGGGCGCCGTTGGTAGGCGCCGTGTCAGCTGCCTCGCCGGCGGCTCGCTGCGCCCCCTCGATCTGCACGTAGGCCAGGCGTAGCTGGCTCAGCCCTTCGAGGAGCTGTGGCTCCGAATCACCCAGGCGCCCCTCCAGCCCGGTGACCACCGCGGTCATGGCGTCGATGGCCAAGCGAGCCTTGGGCAGCATCGGTGGGGTCTGGGAGAGGTACACGGCCGCCAATTCGAAGAGCCCGTAGCAGTGATTGGCGATCACCACGTCAGCCGGAGTGGCCGCTAGCTGCCTGCGCATCTCCTCGACTTGTTGGGGGTCGACCTCATCGTCGGGGCCGGGGCCGCCGGGCCCACCGGTGCCTGGCGGGGCTCCTGCAGGGGGTTGACCAGGTGACTGTGGGTCGGGCCGGCCGACGGGCCGTTCGCCTCCGGGTGTCCAAAGTGAGCTCACGGCTGGTAGCCTAAGTCACTGACAGACGAGGAAGCGGAGTCGCGCAGTCGATGACTCCCACCCGGCCACGGCGGATATTTGCGTGAGCAGGGTCAATGGATCCGGTGCCGACACTTCGTCGGCAAAGGCCCAGCGGTGGTTCCGCTCCCTTTTTATTGGTTACGGAAATCCGTGACCCCAGACAGGGAGTGAAGTCGAATAGCAGCCACCGTCACAACAAATGAGCCCCGGATCAATGATCGTATCCGCGCTCGCGAAGTACGCCTGGTCGACCCCGATGGGGAGCAGCTCGGTATCAAGTTGCTTCCCGAGGCGCTGAACATCGCCCGCCAGCTCGATCTCGACTTGGTCGAGGTAGCGCCACTTGCGAATCCACCCGTGTGCCGAATCATGGACTACGGCAAGTTCAAGTTCGATGCGGCGCAACGAGCCAAGGAATCGCGACGCAAAGCGGTCCACGTCGGAATCAAGGAGATGAAGTACCGGCCCAAGATCGGTCCCGGCGACTTCGACACCAAGACCCGGCAAGTGGCCAAGTTCCTCGACGAGTGTCACAAGGTCAAGATCACCATCATGTTTCGCGGCCGAGAGGTCTTCCATCCCGAGCTGGGAAAGAAGATTCTCGACCGCATCGCCGATCAGATGGATGGCATGGGCAAACCGGAGTCGGTTCCTCGCCTCGATGGCCGGAACATGGTCATGGTCCTGGCACCCGACAAGCGAGCCAAGCAGTCGGCCGCGTCGAGGGGGCCCAAGTCGGCAAACGAAAAGCCAGCTGGGAACAACAACCAGGCGCCGACGAACAACAACCAGCCGGCGCCGAACAGCCAGGCGCCGAATCAGGTGGACACGCCAGCAGCGACAGCAACGCCAGTGACAGAGACGACAACAGAGACAACGACAGGGGCAACGGCGGGGACGGAGGCGCCGGCGGCGGCAACTCCAGCCGCAGCCGCGCCGCCCGAAGCCACGACAGGACCACAGCCGGCACAGGAGACGAGCGAGACTGCTCCAGCGCCGACCGAGACATCGAACCAAGAAGAGAGATAGCGGACATGCCGAAGATGAAGACCGACAGCGGTGCGGCCAAGCGCATCAAGGTGACTGGAACCGGACGGCTGCGTCGTCGGAAGGCATTCCGCTCCCACCTCCTCGAGAAGAAGTCGAGCGTTCGCACCCGTCGCCTGGGACGAGAGACTGACATCGCTCCCGGCGACCTCAAGCAGACTCGCCGGCTGCTCGGTCGGTAGCCGGCTGGGTCGACGGGCCGGGAATCCCGGCCCCGAGCCCGTTTCATCGAACCGGAATCCGGCCAACCAGCCGGCGTCAACGTTCACACCATCGATTCGCCCCTTCGAAAGGAGTCCCCATGGCCAGAGTGAAGCGCGCAGTACACGCCAAGAAGCACCACCGCGCCGTACTCGAGCAGGCGCAGGGTTATTACGGCAACAAGAGCCGTTCGTTCCGCGCCGCCAACGAGCAGGTGATGCACTCGCTGCAGTACGCCTACCGTGACCGTCGTGCCCGGAAAGGCGATTTCCGCCAGTTGTGGATCCAACGGATCAACGCGGCAGCCCGCCTGAACGGAACCAGCTACAGCCGGTTCATCGCCGGCCTGCGGGTGGCCGATGTGACTGTCGACCGCAAGGTCCTGGCCGACCTGGCTGTCCGCGAGCCTGAGGCGTTCGCCTCGCTGGTCAAGGTGGCGACCGAGGCGTTGGCCGCCGAGAAGACGACCGCGGAGACGACGACCGCCCAGAAGGCGACCGCCGAGAAGACCACCACCGAGGCTGCTTCCTGAACCAGCCTGGGCTGGCCTACTCGCACCAGCGGGTACGTCGTGTCCGCCAGCTCCTCCGCAAGCGAAGCCTCCGGTGGAGCGAGCGGTCGATGGTGGTGGAGGGCGCGGAGCTGTTGTCGGTCGCCCTCGATACGGGCGCGCCGGTCGAGTCGGTGTACGTGGCGCCCGAAGGGCGTGACAACCCGGTCGTGGCGGGCGTGGTGGCACGGGCGTTCCAAGCCGGAGCCCGGGTCTTCGACCTCGGCGCCGGGGTGCTCGAGCGGGTGGCCGACACGGTCACCCCCCAACCGGTACTGGCCGTTGTCGGCTTTGAGCCGCCCGCCCTCAGCGCAGTCAGGGAGGCCGACTTGGTGGTGGTGTGTGCCGACGTTCGAGATCCTGGCAACGCCGGAACACTGATCCGAACGGCCGATGCTGCCGGGGCCGGCGGTGTGGTGTGCTGCGACGGCACGGTTGACCCCTACAACCCCAAGACCGTGCGGGCGTCGGCCGGGTCGGTGTTCCACCTTCCGATCGTGGCCGGGGGCGAGGCGGTGGCCGTCATCGGCGCGCTCGGCGGCTGGGGCCTGCGAGCCCTGGGGACGGTGGTGCGTGACGGCGTGGACTACGCCGACGTCGACCTGACCGATCGGGTGGCCCTGGTATTCGGGAACGAGGCTTCGGGACTGGCCCCTGACGTCCTGGCCGCGCTCGACGTGCCCGTGACCATACCGATGGCGGGTCGAGCCGAGTCGTTGAACGTGAGCGTCTCGGCCGCGGTGCTGTGCTTCGAGGTCCTCCGCCAGAGACGGAAGGGCGGGTCGTCGGGGGGTCGGGGCCGGAAGGGGAACGACGGGTCGTCGGGGGAGCAGGGCGCAGGGCGGACGGATCCGGGCGCCGCGGGTTCTACGATGCCCGGGATGGAAACGCGTCGGGTTGGCGAGACGACAGATGGTGGGGATTCGTCGTGAGTGACATCGCGAGCCTGGTCAGCCAGGCCGAAGCGAAGATCGAGGCGGCCACCTCGTCCGAGGAGCTGGACGAGGTCCGCACGGTACTGCTCGGGAAGAAGTCGGAGCTGGCCCAGGCCCAACGGGCACTTGGCAGCCTGGATCCCGAGATCCGGAAGGACCGGGGGAAGCAGCTCCAAGAGGCCCGACAAGCCGTAGAGCTGCAGCTTGCGAACCGCCGAGCGACATTCAGCCGCGACGAGCTGGCCGCGGCCATGGAGGCCGATCGGCTCGATCTCACCGAGGTCATCGTGTCCGAGGTTCGATCGCCGACCGCTCGGGGCCGCCTGCACCTGGTCAGCCAGACCCGGGATGAGCTCGAGGACGTCTTTGTGGGCATGGGCTTCGATGTGGCCGAGGGCCCGGAGATCGAGACCGATTGGTACAACTTCGGGGCGCTGAACATCCCGCCGGCCCACCCCGCCCGGGGCATGTGGGACACCTTCTACCTCGATCTCGGTCCCCCCGAGACCGTCCTGCTCCGCACCCATACCTCACCGGTCCAGATCCACCTGATGGAGGACGCCGTCCTCAACGGGGGGCTGCCCATCCACGCAGTGATCCCCGGTCGCTGCTTTCGGCGCGACACGCCCGACGCCCGCCATCTCCCCGTGTTCCACCAGATCGAAGGGCTGGTGGTCGACCGGGGCATCACCTTTGCCGACCTGGCCGGGACCATCGAGACCTTCACCACCGCCTACTTCGGCGCCGATATCCACTCCCGGCTGCGCCCGGCCTATTTCCCCTTCACCGAGCCGTCGGCCGAGTTCGAGGTCACGTGCACCATCTGTCATGGCGTGGGCTGTCGGACCTGTTCGCAGACCGGCTGGATCGAACTGGGGGGGTGCGGCATGGTCGACCCGGCCGTGTTCGATGCTGTGGGCATCGACCCGGGGGTGTGGACGGGTTTCGCCTTTGGCTTCGGCATCGACCGCTGTGCCCAGATGCGGCACAGCATCGCCGACATGCGGGCGTTGATCGAGAACGACGTCCGCTTCTTGCGCCAGTTCTGAGAGGACCGACGTGCGCGTACCCCTGTCCTGGCTTCGAGACTTCGCCCCCTTCGAGGGGGAACCG
>JAUTXB010000228.1 GCA_030838245.1 Acidimicrobiaceae bacterium | reverse complement strand
CGGTGTGATTACGCGAGTTGCTGCTGGATGTGGCGTCATGACCGGCAGATCACTTGTCAATCGCGGAATCAATCGGCAGGATGTCACCATGACGAAGGCCCCGCCAGCTCGGGGCTCCCGAATTGATTGGTCACAATTGCCGGCCGACTTCCGGGATCAAATCGCCGAGGTTTGTGGGGATCCCGTTGTTTACGCCGCCACCCAGACGGGAGGATTTTCCCCGGGAGTTGCATCACGAATTGAGTGTCGCAATGGAAAGCGGTACTTCGTCAAGGCCGTTTCCGCAGACACGAATCTTGAGAGCGTCAAGCTCCACCGTCGGGAGGCCGAGATCATGGCGAGTCTCGACCAGTCCATTGACTCAGGCTTGCGAGTGCCTCGGATACTCGGAATCGTCGAGCATGCGCGATGGTTCGCTCTAGTGATTGAAGACCTGCCAGGGAACCAGCCAGTCGTACCCTGGATCGACCGTGAACTCCAGTTGGTGGTTTCCGCACTCGATCAACTTTCATCACAGCTGACGCCGGCGCCGGACGTCACGGTGGACGCGATCTCGACCAGGCTTGGAGCGGAATTCTCGGGATGGCGCACGCTCGCTCACGGGGGGTCATTCCTGCAATTGGACCCATGGTCCCTCAGGCATCTGGAGGAGATGGCGGCTTTGGAGTCGAATTGGGTAGATGCAGCCGAAGGAGTGACGCTGTTGCATGCTGACCTTCGTGCGGACAATTTATTGATTGTGAATGAAGAAGTCTTCGTGGTCGATTGGCCTCACGCGTGCATTGGCGCAGCGTTCGTGGACATGGTGTTCTTCGCTCCAAGCGTCGCGATGCAAGGGGGGCCAGACCCGATGGCCCTGCTGTCCATGAGTCGGTGGGCGAAGTCCATCCATACCTCTCAGCTCATTCCGGTCGTCTGCGCTTTCGCCGGCTATCTGACCGAGCACTCGTTGCGGTCGGCGCCTCCTGGTCTTCCGACCTTGCGGCCGTTTCAGGCGGCTCAAGCAGAAATTGCCCGTCGTTGGTTGGCAGATCTCGTTGCCTGACCCAGGGCGATCACGTCGGCGTCCGCCTCTTCGGCGGCAACGGGGATAAGGGAGCCGCGACCGGATCTGCGCGTTCACCGGAGTCCTGAGGCAAAGCACGCGCTGGCTGGAGCGCCGATGTGCCCGTCTGTGCCGTCTTGTGCAGCCACGATGGACCAGACCGGCTAGAGCGCAGCGGGCTCCCTGGAGAGCACACCGGCGGTGTTCAGGGGCACAGCGAGGGGAGAATCGCTTCGACGACTCGATTGACGAGATCTGCGACCTTCTTGTCATCAGCGTGGGTTTCTTCGCTTCCGTCGTTAAACCGAGCCAGGAACGCGTGGTGCATGCACGCTCCAACGAGTGCCCCGGCTGCGCCTTCAACTGGGGCTGAGTCACTTATCCTGCCGCCGGCTTGCTCCGCACGGAGGTAATCCGCCACACGGTTGACGATGATCTCGGGGCCCGCCCCTCGCTCGTGCACCGCCTTGCGCTGGCGAGCCAGCAGGTTGGCGTCGGAAAACACCGACATTGCAATCGGTAGAGACGCAGCGTAGAAGCGCTCGATCTCGATGCCCATCGTGTGGAGGTTCTGGGCAACGTTGCCCGTCCCTACGAGGTGGGAGATACCGTCGCTCACCACGGTTACACGCGGCAACCGTTCAGCGAGCACACACAAGAAGAGGTCGACCTTGTCGACAAAGAACTTGTATAACGTCGGCTCGGAGAAACCGGCGGCCCGAGCGATCTCCTTCGTGGTGGTCCGGGCTAGGCCCCTGGTTCGCATCACCTCCAGAGCACCGTCGAGGATCGCATCACGAGTCGTCATCGGCTCCTCCCTTGCGAGTTAGTGAACACTAGCCTAGGGTTAGTGTTCACTAACCACTTTACTCGATTCGCATCCCCACAGGAGGAACACAATGAAGCTGGTCATTTTCGGGCCAACGGGAGGGACCGGTGAGCAGCTAGTTCAACAGGCCCTCGACGCAGGGCACGTGGTCACCGCCGTGGCGCGGCACCCCGAAGCCATCTCGCTCGTGCATCCCCGCTTGGACGTACTCCAAGGAGACGTACTTGATCCCGTGTGGCCGGGCTCGGGGATAGGGGGGGCTGACGCCGTGCTCTCTGCGCTGGGCAGTCGGGAACTCGGGAAGCCGACAACCGTTTACTCAGTAGGAACAACGGAGATCCTCACAGCGATGGCGGCCAACGGCGTGACTCGCTTCGTCGGCGTTTCTGCGACTCCCGTCGGGCCCGATGAGAAGAAATCCCCACTCGACCGGTACCTCGTGCATCCGCTGCTGCGCCGATTCTTCGGTCCCGGCTACGACGATATGCGTCGGATGGAAGTGATCCTCGCGGCCAGTCAGAGTGAATGGACTGTGTACCGTCCTCCTCGGCTCACGAACGGGTCGCTGACCGGCAAAGGCCGAACGGCCATTGGCCGTCGCCTTCCTCGGGCCTGGAACCTCTCCCGCTCCAACCTCGCTGCCGCCATGATCGGCGCAATCAGCGATCCAGCCACGGTTCGAAGGGCCATAACCATTGCGAATTGAAGGCAAGGATGCCGAATCCCCGGAAGGCTTTCGGCGACCAGTTCGGTTTCTGCGCCAAACAAACTGTCTCGGTCATGGATCCATTGCGGCGACAGAGAGGTGCGGTCCGAGCAGGTCGCGGCCGGCGGGGTGTCAGCTGATCGCGCCATACTGTTCCGCCTCGCCACGAGCGCCCGCTGGGAGCGCGCCGTACGAGCGGTGTCCTTCGTTGAGCGGTAGGCCTGGCGTGCCGCGTCCCGGTACGTCGCTGGCCACACACCCAGCGCCGCCTTCGCCGTCGCCCGCCAGCTGGCGGAGTCTGGCGTCGGTGCCAGCGTCGACCAGTTCGGGGACCTCGTCGACGACGCCGCTACGGCGGAGCGGGCCGTAGCCGACTACCTCCGTTTGGCCGAGGATCTCACGACGCTGCCCGAGTCGACGTGGCTGGCGGTGGACCTCAGCCATCTCGGCTTGGACATCGACCAGCGACGATGCGCCGAGTAGCTCGCCGCTATTGCTGGCGCCCTTCCTCCGGGCCGGCGCCTGCAGGTAGGGGCCGAGAACTACGACCGTGCTGATGTCGTACTCGCCTGCATCCTCGCCGCGGGCCGACGAGGCTTGGACAACCGGCTGGGAGCGACCCTTCAGGCGAACTTTCGCTGCTCGACGGAGGACCGTGACCGCCTCGGCGAAGCCGGCGTCCACGGCCGTTTCGTGAAGGGGGTCTACGTCGAGCCGCCCGAGGTTGCGCTGCCCTACGGCGAGCCAACCGACGTCGCCGACCTCAAGCTGGCCCACCGGCTTGCTGCCGACCGGGCCCGGTTCTCCTTGTCCACCTACGACGGCGTTCTGCGAGAAGCGTTGCTCGCTGCTCTCGGGCCGGAGCAAGGGGAAGCACCTGCTTGGGGTCTGCCCCGAGGTGCTGGGCGACCTGGTCTCCCGCGACGTTCCGGTACAGGTCTACGTGCCTTTCGGCGACGCATGGTTCCTCTACTGGATGCGTCGTCTCGCAGAGGCGCGTGGGGCCTGACCCGCGGCGCTGGAACCGTCCGCACAACCATTGCTTCCCCGGACCACATGCCCCTCCCGAGACAGCTCTCGCCAGTTCCCCACGGCCACCTTGTGGGGCACCAGCAGGTCTGGATACAGTCGACTCCGTCGTGCTCTTACCTCTTTGGAGTAGGGCGATATTTGCGGCCTTGATCGTGGATGTAACTGAGCGGCGGGAGTTCGGCCAGTGAAGAACACGAGGGAATCCAAAGAGCTACCGCTGCCGTTGCCACATTGGATTGCACGAACTCCTCGCCGCTGGGTTCGGTACGTCCTTCGGGTTTCATTGGCGTTGGCGACTGCCGCGACGGCGCTGGTCACGGTCGCCGTCACCTCAGGGGTTTCATCGGCAGTTACCCCGACCACTTGGACCAACCAATCCCCGGCCACGAGCCCCACGGCCCGCGGTGGCGCCTCGATGGCCTATGACCCGGGAACCA
>JAUTXB010000216.1 GCA_030838245.1 Acidimicrobiaceae bacterium | reverse complement strand
CGTGAGGGTAAACGTGGTCTCACCAGGTCCGATTGACACGTGGCCCGTCCCCGATCCTGGTTCTGACCAAACGGATCCGTTGACGGCAGCGGCGACGGCGGTGGACTCCGTGCCCCTCGGTCGGTGGGGAAGGCCCGAGGAGATCGCCGCGGCCATCGCCTTCGTCACCTCGCCTCAGGCCTCGTTCATGACCGGTCAGGTGCTTCGTGTCAACGGCGGGAAGCACATGGCATAGACGGTGCGCACCATCAGGTGAGCTCGACGGTCTGGCCGTCTTTCCACTGTCTCAGCACCAGGTAGCTCCCTTTCAGGGCGCCGCGATCCCATCGTCCAAATCCAAGTGTTGTTCCCTGGTGGCCCTCGGCCGCCGGAATGAGCTTGGTTTCTTCCAGTCCTGCTCGGATGCCGAAACGGTTGAGCTCCGGAGCTCGTGCGATGGCTTCGGCTACCAGTTGACCCATGTCGTAGCCAAAGGCCAGTGCCGCCCCGCGAGGCGGATCCTCTCCCAGCTGTTGCCGTACGTCGGCCAGCGTCTCGTTTCCGTCGGAGTGCATATCGGGGTAGACCCATCCGTCGATGTCGTGGGCGTACGATGCCTCTACTCCCCGCATGCCGGCCGCGTTCATGATCGCGGGAACCGAGAAGTTGCGAGCCGTCCTGGCCTTGGCCACCTCGCGGCCGGCCCAGCCCAGGCCGAGGTACACGATGCCGTCCACGTTCTCGTTGATGAGGGTAACGACCTGCGCCGTGGCGTCGGATGCCAGTGGGGGAATCGAGACGCGCACCGAAACTCCCAGGCCCAACAGCTCGCATTCGTTCTCGAAGAAGGTGAGGTGGCGACGGCCGATTGGGGTTTTGTCGTAGATGACTCCGACTCGCTGATGTCCGTTGCCGGCCAGGTACCTGGCCATCAGGATTGATTCGTCTTCGTGCGAGCCGACCTGGAGATGGAACATGAAGTCGCTCCGGGCCCGCTCCGACGCGGACCAGTTGATGGTCGGCATTCGTTTGGCATCGGCGATCGGCGTGGCCACAATGGCGTTGTCCCCGATGGCTGGCCCCACGATGAGGACGACACCAGCGTCGACAAGCGCAGTGAACGCCTGTTCGACGGCATGAGCGGTCCCGTTGGGCAGCCCTTCTCGGTACTCGTGAACGAATTCGACCTCCCGATCGATACGACCGGCGGCTATGGCGGCGTCAATGGGTAGGGCCATGTCGGTGGCCAATTGACTGTACGTGGTGCTGGCCGCACTGCCAGCGTCGAGATCGCTCGGACGCTCTCCGTCGTTCAGGACGCCGATGAGGATTGGTTCGGTCATGGTCGAGCACCATCTTTGTCGTGTGGTCTGGCCCAACCCATCGATGGCGTCGTGGGCACAGGCCTTCCAGACCGCTACACCACAGAAGAACGAAGATAGGGTTGCTTGTTCTTCCCCGTCGCCTGCTCCGGGGTTCTCGTCCTGGGACGCAGGATACTTCGGTGAGGTGCTGCATGGATGCACTGGCGGCTGTCCAAGTAGGAGCTCGTGACATCGAGCTGCAGCGACTTCTCGTCCCCGACGAGCTCGGCGACGATGAAGCATTGCTTGCCATCGAGGCGACGGGAATGTGCGGAACGGACTGGGATCAGTACCGGGGCCTGCTCGCCGGAGCCGTGCCGTTTCCGGTGATTCCGGGGCACGAGACCATCGGACGCATCGTCTCATGCGGGCACACCGCGTCGAAGCGATGGGGCCTTGCCCCCGGCGCTCGTGTCGCCGTGGAGTCAACGGTGCCGTGCGGAGCATGCCCTCCGTGCGCGGCCGGCCAGTGGTTGTTCTGCGGGCAACGCCTCATTTACGGACTGACCAGCGTCACCAATGAGCCGGGCCTCTCAGGCGGGTTCGCCGAGTACATGATCCTTCGGCCCCATAGCCGGGTCTATCCCCTGCCTGACCATCTGACCACCGAGGACGCTGTCTTCTTCAATCCCCTGGGTGCCGGATTCGATTGGGGCGTTCGCAGTGCCGGCACCAAACCGGGTGACACGATCGTGATCTTCGGCCCAGGTCAGAGGGGATTATCCTGCGTCATTGCCGCTCGCCATGCTGGGGCGGCATGCATCGTCGTCGTCGGGCGCCATGGGAGCCACTGGAAGCTCGAGCTCGCCCGCTCGCTCGGAGCCACCCACACCATCGACAGTGAGACCGAGTCTGTAACCGACGCGGTGAGGGCGGCCACCGATGGACAGATGGCCGATCGCGTGATCGACACGACTCCGAGCGCCATACAGCCGGTACTCGACGCATGCGAGGTGGCCAAGCCCGAGGCCACGGTGGTGCTGGCGGCCAAGAAGGCGTCGACGGTGGAGGCCTCTGTCCTCATCGACCTTGTCTTGGCCAAGGCGCTCACGCTCCGAGGGGCCTACAGCGCCAGTGCCTGGGCGAAGGAGGAGGCGATTCGGTTTCTGTCCTCCGGCCAGGACGACTTGTCAGCGCTGCATACCCACACCATGCACATCGACCAGCTGGATCGTGCTCTTCGGACCTTGGGTGGTGAGATGGCCGGGGAGCGCGCCATGCACATCACCATCACGCCTCGGTCGAGGTGAGACGCCACCTCTTGTGGCGACCCATGGTGGTCGATAGCCTCGATCATGGTGCTCTGCGGCAGGGGACCGATCGAGTGTGAATCAGCAGGCGGCCCGAGCGTCTTCTCCGCAGAAACCGTGTCGAACATCCGCCGCTGACGCGGCAAGAACGAGCTGGGGGTAGTCACATGACCGAGACCTTGCGTACCGTGACCTTTACGTCGATGGATGAGGCCACCGACGAAGAAATCGAGCTGATCATGGGGCAGGCGGGTGTCATTCTCCAGAGCCACCTGCTCGATGAGGTTCTTGGTCTGCTGGAGGGATTGAAAGGTGATCAGCTTGGTTACCAGGTCGATAGATACGAGCACTCGCTGCAGACGGCCAGTCGGGCGTACCGGGATGGGGCTCGAGCTGATCTGATCGTTGCTGGCGTGCTCCATGACATCGGGGAGCGACTGGCGCCCGCCAACCACAGCGAGTTCGCCGCAGCAATCCTCCAGCCGTACCTCGACGAAGAGGCTGGTTTCGTCGTGCGCCACCATGGGCTCTTCCAGGGATATCACTACTTCCACAAGATGGGCCGAGACCGCAATGCTCGTGATCAGTATCGGGACTCGCCGTACTTCGATGCGACCGCGCACTTCTGTGCCGAGTGGGATCAACGATCCTTCGATCCGGGCTACGACAGCCTTCCCCTCGAAACGTTCATGCCCATGATCGAAGAAGTGTTCGATCGTCCTCCGAACAGCGGGTTTTAGCGCCGACCGCGGCCACCCCCGGTGTCGAAATCGGGCTCACCGACGCGCTGACAAACGAGAGCAGGCTGCCCCAACCGTGGGTGGGCCCTGGTCCGACCGAGTTCCGGAGTTCTCTTGCCCCCCTACCAAACAAACGGTAGGCTGTTTTACGTGCTCGACGGAGCGGGGGAGGAGGCTTCACGGTGATCTCGCAAACGGAAACTCGCTCGGAGACCAAGGCCGAACAGCGCCCTGCGGCCACCGCCCGTCGACCGGTGCTGGGCATCGGCCGGGAGCTGAGCGTCCAACAGGAACTGGCCTGTGCCCTGCGCATCCTGGCCCACGCCGGCTGGCAAGAGAACCTGTCGGGTCACATCACTTGGGTCCAAGAAGGATCGACCAACCTGTGGTGCAATCCGTGGGGCATCTGGTGGGAGGAGACGAAGGCCTCGGACATCGCCCTGGTCGCCGACAGTGGCGAGCACCTGGCCGGACAGTGGGACGTCACTGCCGCCGTGTTCATCCACACCGAGCTCCATCGGGCTCGCCCCGACGCCAAAGTGGTCGTCCACGGACACCCCTACTACGCCACCCTGCTCGGCGGCCTGGGCGTCACCCCCGAGATCATCCACCAGAACTCGTCCATCTTCGACGGCGACATCGTCTTTGTCGACGAGTACGCCGGGCTGGTCGACAGCTCCTCGGCCGGAAAGCACCTGGCTGACGAGGTGGGCACCGCCACCGGCGTGGTGCTGGCCAACCACGGGGCCATCGTCACCGGCGAGACTATCGGCCAGGCCTGCTACCAGGCAGTCACCTTCGAGCGTATGTGCCGGTTCATGTACGACTCCTTGGTGACCGGGATCAAGCCGCGTCCTATTGCGCCATCGGCCCGCGCCGCCCTGAAGGCCGGCCTGAAGGCCGGGTGCCCACCGGTGTTCTGGGACGGCGCCGTGCGCCAGCTGTTGCGCACCGAGCCCGAGGTACTCGATTGACCCGCTCGCATTGTTCGCACCATTCGCCTGATCCGAAGGAGGCCCCGCATGGGGATTTCGGTTGAAGATCTGCAAAAGCGCACCGGGGACTTCGGACGGGAGGGCCCCGGCTCGGTCACCTTCCTGCCTGACCCCGAGCCGCCCGAGTTGTGGGCCACGATCATCTCGGTCGACGATCACGTGGTCGAGCCCCCCGACATCTTCGAGGGCCGGTTCCCGAAGAAGTTCGCCGATGAGGCCCCGAGGGTGGTCGACACCGAGAACGGGGGACAGGCCTGGCTGTGGACCGACAAGCTCCTGCCTAACGTCGGCTTTAACGCGGTGGCCGGTCGTCCCCGGGCTGAGCACACCTTTGAGCCCTCGCGCTTCGACCACATGCGCAAGGGTGCATGGGACGCCAAGGCCCGGCTGGTCGACATGGACCTCAACGGTGTCTGGGCCTCGCTCTGTTTCCCCTCGTTCCTGCCCGGGTTCGTGGGCCAGCGCCTGACCCTGTGGCCGGAGGACGAAGCGCTGGCCTTTGCCGCCATGCGCGCCTACAACGACTGGCATCTCGAGTCCTGGTGTGGGAGCGACCCCGATCGGTTCATCCCCCAGCAGATCGCCTGGCTGAGAGACCCAGTGATCGCGGCCGAGGAGATTCGTCGCAACGCCGAGCGGGGGTTCAAGGCCGTGACCTTCTCCGAGGCCCCCCACAAGCTCGGCCTCCCCACCATCCACAGTGGCTACTGGGAGCCGTTCTTTGCCGCCTGTGCCGAGACCGAGACGGTCATCTCCCTCCACGTCGGCTCGGCCGGGGAGACGGTCACCACCTCCGACGACGCCCCCACCGGCGTCATCGGCGCCCTCTTTGCCGCCTCCTCGTTCACCTACTCGGTGGACTGGCTCTACTCGGGGATAGCCAACCGGTTCCCCACCATCAAGATCTGCATGTCCGAAGGGGGCATCGGCTGGGTCGGCGCCGTGATCGACCGGGTGGACCACCTGAACATCCGCCAAGACGAGCTGGGGGTGGACGACCCCGAGCTCCAGGTGACCTCGGACGTGTTCCGACGGAACTTCTGGTTCTGCGCCCTCGACGACCCGTCAGGCTTTCTGACTCGGGAGATCATCGGCGTGGACAACATCTTGGTCGAGTCGGACTACCCGCACTCCGACTCGACCTGGCCGAACACCCAGGCCCTCTTGCGCAAGCACCTGGCCGACGTGCCCGTCGACGAGCAGCGCAAGATGTGCTGGCAGAACGCCGTAAAGCTCTTCCGCCACCCGGTCCCACCCAATCAGTTGCCGTGAATCCAGTTGTGATGAAGTCGATTCCAAGGCAGGCGACCGGAGCCCTTTCAACGAAGTAAAGGGGTGATTGCCCAGTAGATAGTGAGAAAATCTTGACAATGAAATCGAATTGTCGTATTGCTGACATACAACCGTAATAGTACTAACCATCTCGATTAGGGGGGATCTATGAACAGGAATGAAGGAAAGCACTGGCGCGGTGATACCGAGAGGCCGGTGGCGAGAGTACGACACACCTCCATGGCCGTACGGATCTGCATGACGGTCTCTGCTCTGCTGGCGTCGATCGTTGGCGTCATGGTCACCTCGACGGCTGCTGTCGCCGCACCGGCGACCCTTAAGATCGGGGTGCTGAACGAGAGCACCGGTGAGTTCGGTGCCCAGTTCGGTCCGTTGGTCCCCGGCGTCCAGGCCTGGGCCAACTGGGTCAATACCCACGGCGGCTTGAATGGCCACAAGGTCTCGTTGACGATCTACAACAACGCCAGCAGCCCGAGCCAGGTCGTGGCCAACGCCCATCTCGCCGTCCAGAACGGCGCAGTGGCGCTCATTGACTCCGACCCCCTGTTCGACAGCGCCGCGCCGTACCTCCAGTCGGTCGGCATTCCCGTCTACGCCTTTGGGATCACTCCCGGCTTCTTCGGCGCCGACAAGACGAACTTCTTCTCGTACACGGGTAATCCGATCTCTGGGAAATCGACCGCGTCGGTCAAGTTCCTGGTGAAGAAGGGCAAGACCAAGTTCGCCCTCCTTTCGGACCCCAGCCCGGCTGACTCGGCTGGGATCAAGACATCGGTGCCACTGATCGCCAAGGCCGGCGGCAAGGTGGTCTACACCAACTTCAACGTGGACCCGACCAACACGGCGTCGCTGCTCGCCGTGGCCCAGGCGGTCAAGAACTCGGGGGCAACGGTGGTCGACTCTGCTGCCGGCGGTACGGAGGCACAGTTCCAAGCAGACCTGGCCCAAGTCGGAGGGGGCAATATCTGGGTGTCCAACGGGTCGGACTACCAGCAGGACCTTCCGAAGCAGTTCGGACCGGCCCTCAACAACTACACCTTCTTCTTCTTCACGACGCCGTTCACGGTGAAGACGCCGGGCATGACGAACTATCTGAAGGCCATGGCCAAGACGTCCCCAGCCAACGAGTACAACTTCCAGGCGCTCGTCGGATGGGCTTCAGCCACTCTGCTGAGCGGTGGGGTCCAGGCTCTGGGCTCGCAGCCGGTCACTCGGGCATCGCTGACCAAGTCGACGAACTCGCTGAAGAATTACACGGGCAACGGGGTGTTGGCCCCGGTGAGCTTCCCGCTCTTCCACACGTCGGCTCCGTCATGCTTCGCCTTCGTTCAGGTTCAAAACGAGAAGTGGGTGCAGATCAGTGGCACGGCGTCCAGCCCCTTCTATTGCGCCGCTCCGCTGCCCTAAGGATGATTCACCCGGTGTCGTGGACGAACACTGCACCGGGTGAGTTGGTAACCCGCCTATCTCGGTCCGGGCCCAACGGGGCGACGCAGTCGTCGTCCCGTTGGGCCGATGACCGGGGTGTTCAGGCCTGCTTGTCGAACCAGTCCCACTCCCACGGGACGATGGTACGGAGAAGGGACGTGAAGATCGGCGTTTCCGCATCTACCTCGTTCGGGATGCGTCCGTCGGCTTCCCGCTGGCGCTCGCGCTCAAGCAGATCCTGGGCGAAGATCAATGGATCCTCGTCGAGGAAGTAGACATGGATTCGCAGTGCTGGGGGACTTGTTGCCGTCAGGGCTCCGTGACGGCCGGGGTACGCACTCTCGCTGACGAAGGTCCAGGCACCGGCCACACCCCTGCAGTCCAACATGTCCGGGATATGGATCCGGTCGTGCCATGCGGCCAGCCTCTCCACGGCGGCGAGGTCGTCGCTGAGCCGAGTTACCGTGGCGAAGATCCCACGATTGGGACGGAAGGGCAGTGCCTCAGCCGAAATGAGCACTCGGCTGTTCACGTACCCCTTGACCGGGATGAAGGCGCCGACGAGCGGTCTCGTCGCCCAGGCAAGGTCGGGCCGACGGCCGAGGTGGGTGGCCTGGGTACCAAAGTCCATCCACTCCAAGCGGGTGGTCTCGACTGGTTCACGCAGCCAGTACATCGTCATGTACTGGACCCCCGAGAACTCGGTCGGAGGGGAGGGAATCACCCGGGCACAGTCGGGCGAACGGACCCAGCGGTCCCCGAAGATGACACCGGGAAGGGCCAGATTCTCAGGACGATGATCGAGTTGGTGGTACTCGTTGAACGCATGATGTTTCGCCGAGTCGGTGAGCTCTGCAAATGAGAAGAATGCAAGTGATGGCTTCATGGAACTCCTAGGGGCGACGAGGCGACAGTGCCCCGAATTTAGGACAAACCCGTGGTCCGCCACCCCTTGCAAGTCCACCAAACGATCGATAGGCTCACCCCCGTGTTCTTGGGGGTTGGACGGACCGTTTCTTGGGGTCGGACGAACCGTTTCAGAGTGCGGAGCCCAAGGTGAGTGGGTTGCTTACCACTGCGACCTGGAGTCGAATCGGGCACGTCGTGACCACGGCCACAGACGTTCGGCGTCGTATCAAGGGGGATTGCCGTAGGACAACCGGTCGCACCCAGCCGTTTGGTGTCATGAATCGGCACCGCGCACGATGATCGTTCGTCAGACACGCACGAACCCGGAGAGGGGAAGGACGTAGATGGAATACATATTTCCAGGCTTGGTCATCGGTGCGGTCTACGCAATATTGGGTAACAGCATCACCCTGACTTATAGCGCAACCGGTGTCTTGAATTTGGCCACCGGCACCATCGCATATGTCATTGCCGACCTCTATTACCACCTTGTCGCTGTGGAGAATTGGTCTCTATTGTCGGCCGGATTACTATCGATAGTAGTCGTGTCTCCTGCGTTGGGATTCGTTCTATGGCTGACGGTATTCCGGCAGATGGAAGAATCTGATTTGGTTGTCCAGGTCGTGGCGACGATAGGGCTGGCCGTGGCCCTTCCTGCCTTGATGCAGGTCATCATCCCCAACGCTCAGGTGCAGCAGGCACCGGGGATCATTCCCGGCGGTCTCTTCTTGGTCCACCTGGGCTTCATCACCGCCACGAGAAATCAGCTCGTCGCCGTGATCGGTGCGCTCGTCTGCGTGATCGGTCTCGTCTTGCTGGTGGATCGGACGAGGCTTGGTTTGGCCACTCGGGCCGTCGTCGACCGCCCGCTCTTGGCTCAAAGCCGTGGGATCAACACCGCCCGAGTCGGCGCCATTTCTTGGGTGCTGGCCGGACTGCTGGCCGGGATCGGGGGCATCTTGCTCTCGCCGCTCATTACCCTCGACAGTGGTACGTACACGGAGCTCACCGTGGCCGCCCTCAGCGTGGCCCTGTTCGGGCGCTTCCGTGGTCTCATCGTCACGGCTCTGGCCGGGCTGGGACTCGGCGTAGCGTCCTCGCTCATTACCGGGTACGCCCCGGCGGGAAACACCGTGATCGGCGGACTCGTTCCATCGCTTCCGTTCTTCTTGTTGACGATCCTTCTGTTGGCCGGCGCATCGCCCCTCTCGGCTCGTCAGGACGCAGTGCAGACCCCTCCGACCCGGCGCAGATCGCTGGCCCGAGTAGCAGCCGCGGCTCGCTCGGCGCCGGACGGCGGTGATTCGGTCTTGTCGTCATCTGAGGCCCAGACGCACGGAGAGAGACCGCCGCCTCGGAGGGTCGGGCATCTCTCGTTGACCACCCTGGCAACGGGTGTTGTGTGCATCGCCCTCCTGTTCGTGGCCATGTTCGCCTTCTCGGACTATTGGACCGGCATTCTGGCCACCGGTCTCGCCTTCGCCGTGATCTTCCTGAGCCTGACCGTGGCCACGGGAGAAGGGGGCGTGCTCTGCCTCGGACAGGCCTCGTTTACTGCTGTGGGCGGGTTCATCGCCGGGCGACTCGCCAGCAGCCACGGCATGTCGATCATCCTGGCTGCGCTGATCGGAGTCATTGCCTCGATGGTCGTCGGCTTCATCATCGGGGCCATCGGCTCGCGCCTCGATCAGATCGGCTTCGCCCTAGTCACCTTGGCGTTCGCCCTCTTTTGTGAGCGGTTTGCCTTCAACATCACGCTCTTTGTGCCCACGTCGGGCGTTCCGTTCAAGTCGGCTCGTTTCTTCGGAATGAGCACGGCCCGGAGCGACGTACTGCTTGGAGCCGTCGTGTTCGCGGTGATCGCCGGGCTCGTCGTGTATGCCAAACGGGGGCGCTTCGGCCGAGCGTACGCCGCTATCCGAGCCAACCCCTTGTCATCGGAGGGCCTCGGCATCAACGTCCGCCTCATGAGAACGATCATCTTCGCCATAGGTGGAGGCATTGCCGGGTTGGGAGGCGTACTGCTCGGCATCAATGAGCAACAGCTCGGCATCCCTGACGTAGCACTGGCCGTCGGACTGGTGTGGGTTGCCGTCGTGGTGACCTTCGGTGTCAAGGGCCCGCGGGGCGCGCTCATGGCCGGCCTGGCCTTCTCACTCATCCCTGCTGCCTTCTCGCTCATTGGTGTGAGTTGGGTTGCCAACGTGCCGACGATCCTGTTCGGCCTGGGCGCCGTTGGCCTGGCCAAGGAGCCACGTGGCTTCATGTCGCAGCTCGATGACAGCTGGAGCTTGGTGGTCTCGAAATGGAGATCGCGAACCAGGGCGACAGGTGGCGGCAGTGGCGACGGCATCGGTGCTCCCCAGCCCGCCGGTCTCGAGATGGCAGGTGAGCGATGACGGCGGCAATGACGGCTGGGGGCATACCCACCGGTGATGAGCCTCTCGTCTTGGATGTGGATGGGGTGTCCATGCACTTTGGTGGCCTCAAGGCCCTGAGCGAGGTGAGTATTCGGGTAGGCGCCGGCGAGATTGTCGGTGTCATCGGCCCCAACGGCGCAGGAAAGACCACGCTGTTGAACGTGATGTCGGGCTTGCTCCGGCCGAGCAAGGGGCGGGTGATCGTGGGCGGTCGAGAGAGCACGCGCTCATCGGTGCACAAGCGGGCGAGCCTCGGGCTGGCTCGGACCTTTCAACGGGTCACCCTCTTTTCCGATCTGACCGTCGGTGAGCACGTGCAGCTCGCCCTGGAAGCGTCCCGAGGTCTCTGGAAAATTCGAGGTAAGTCCGGGGTACCCGAGAGCGGTACCGGCGACCTGGAGGGGACCACCTTTCTCCGTCAAGTAGGAATAGCCAGATTGGCAGGGGCCGACGTCGGGTCGTTGCCGCTCGGTCAAGCTCGACTGGTCGAGCTGGCCATGGCCCTGGCTACCCGACCGGTTGTGTTGCTGCTCGATGAGCCGTTCTCCGGTTTGGGGGCTACGGAGCGAGATGACTTGGCTGATCTGCTCTTGGAGCTCAGAGCGACGTCTGGCCCGGGAATCGTCCTGGTGGAGCACGATGTCGGCATTGTCTCCCGCCTCGCCGATCGCTTGGTCGTGCTCGATTTCGGCCAGGTGATCGCCGATGGTCCGACGCAGGGCGTTCTCCAGGACGCCAACGTCCGGCGGGCGTACTTCGGGCTCGAAGAGGCCGTCTGATGATGACCACCCCGGAGCGCCACGGCAGCATCGCCATCCGCGACCTCTCCTACTCTTATGGCGCGCTCGCCGCTCTGCACGGCATTGATGTCTCGATACAGCCCGGCCAGGTCTGTTGCGTGCTCGGTCCGAACGGTGCGGGAAAGTCCACCTTTGGCGCCGCAGTGGCTGGCGCACTACCCGTCGCCGCCGACACCGTTTTTCTCGACGACGTGGACGTGGGGACCGAGCCGCTCTACCGGCGGGCTCGGCGGGGCGTCGCGTACATACCCGAGGGCGGCGCTGTCTTCCCCTCTCTCACCGTCTCGGAGAATCTGTGCTTGGGCACAAAAGGGATCTCTCGGCGAGGGAAGGCGGAGACGATTGAGAAGGCGGCTGCTTACTTCGAGTTCCTCGGAGCTCGTCGCAACACCAGAGCGGGAATGTTGTCGGGCGGCGAGCAGCAGATGCTGTCGCTGGCCCGCATCCTCATCACCCAACCGCCGTTCGCCATCATCGATGAGTTGTCCCATGGCCTGGCCCCGGCGATCGTCGAGAGTCTCTTTCGAACATTGAGTGAGTTCAAGGGGCGCACGACTTTCGTGCTCATCGAGCAATATCTCGAGCGAGCATACGGGATCGCCGACATCCTGCTTGTTCTGTCCAGAGGAGTGTCGGTGTACCGAGGTACGGCATCGGAGACGAGCATCGAGCAATTGGAGAACCTGTATCAAGGGCACGACAACGCCGACGCCGATCAATCATCGTCGGCCGGCACGAATTAGAAAGGGGCCGTTGGTGGAGCCGAGCATGAGACAGCTCGTGGACGTGGCCGAGATCGGCGAGCTCATCGTACGAATGGCGAGGGTGACCGACGAAGGCGACGTGGAGGACTATGCCGATCTCATGGCCGCCGACACCAGCTGGCAGATGCCAGGAGGTGACGCGGTGGTGGGCCGAGACAAGGTCATCGCGTCGGCCCGCGAACGGCGCGCCGGTGGCCTCACCGGGCCTGGGGCCAACACCCGACATCTGGTCTCCATGCTGTCGGTGTCGGTCGAGGACGATCGCGCCAGTGCCCGATCGTCGTGGCAGTACTTCTCGCAGACGACCACATCACCCACCCTCTCGGTGATCGGCTCCTATGCCGACGAATTCCGCCGTACCTCCGAAGGCTGGCGGTTCACCGGGCGGGTTGCGACCGTGGGGTAGATGGCGACGTGGAAGTTCTCGGCATGCGTCCTCGGCGGCGATCAGCCGTTCTGAGAGTCGGCGCGCACCCGCCGACGGGCGAAGAGCCACGGGCCGTTGTCCTCCCGCCGGTAGGTGTCGCGGTACCGGCCCCACCGCCACAAGCCGTTGTTGCTGATCACGAACCAGTAGGCCGCACCCGTGGCTGCCGTCGGGCTCTCGACATCGATGGTGAGGTTGGACACGTTGTGGCGCATGTAGGTCTGGCCCTGCTCGCCCCCGTGGTCGGTGGCCAATCCGCCGAGGAATCCGGCGATGGCCGCCCGGCCCTGGAGGGGCTCGGGCTCGGTGTCAGCCTCGAAGATGGCGTCGGGCTCGAAGAGGGCGACCAGGTCGTCGATCCTCCCGCCATCGCCGAAGTGCGTGTAGCGGGCGACGAGCTCGCGGATCTCCTCGCGTGCCGCCGTTTCCCATGGTTCCATGCCATCGTCCTCCCGTTGGTCGCCCGAGCCATGATCGCGTAGCCCAGAGGCCTACGCCGCTCCCGAGCCCAATCCGATCACCGAAGGGAACCCAGTGCCACAAGACGTCGAGTTCGTATCCGAAGGGGCCACCCTCCGGGGCTGGCTGTACATCCCCGACGGCGAGGGGCCCCGTCCGGCCATCGCAGTAGCGGGGGGATTCGGCGGGGTGAAGGAGGTGTTCCTCCACCACAACTACCCCCAGGTCTTTGCCGACGCCGGTTTCGTGGTGCTGAACTACGACCACATCAACTGCGGGACCAGTGACGGGCTGCCCCGCCAGGAGCTCGATCCCATCAAGCAACAGCGTGGCTACAAGGATGCCATCACCTTCCTGGCCGGGCATCCCGATGTGGATGTCGAACGTATCGGCATCTGGGGGACCAGCTACTCGGGCGGCCACGTGCTGGCCGTGGCCGCCTCCGACCGGCGGGTCAAGTGCGTTGTCTCCCAGGCCATGACCATCAGCGGCCACGACAACACCATTGCCCGCAATTCACCCGCGGGGGTGGTGGACCTGTACCGACGCTTTGCTGAGGACCGGCTGGCCCGCCACCGTGGGGAGGCACCGGCCCTGGTGCAGGCGTTCGCCGAGGACAGCGACTCGGTACGGTTCATCCGGTCGCTCCCGCCGGAGTACGTGGAGAACTGGAGGAACGAGATCACCCTTCGGTCGTGGGAGCTCTATGCCGAGTACGAGCCGGCCGCCTTCATCGAGCGCATCAGCCCGACCCCGCTGCTGATGATCATCCCCACCGGGGACACCATGACCCCATCGGTCGACGCGCTGGCCGCCTACAACCGGGCGCTCGAGCCCAAAAAGCTGGTCACCGTGGATGGCGATCATTACGCCGTCTACAGCGAGGCCTTCGAGGCGACCAGTCTGGCGGCGCGGGACTGGTTCCTCACGCACCTTTGATCGGCCTGATGATGCCCTTCGAGTCATGAAAGTCACCTTGGCTCGACCGGGGCAGGACCGCATAATTCATGCCCGAATTGCCGAAATCGTGGCCACCAACTAGGGATAACCTGACAACCGGCTCTTCAGGCCGCCACCGAACATCGTCGAGAACCACTGGGAGTTGCCATGCGTGTTGGAATCGGTATGCACTTTTCGAATACCGATGACTGGGATCGATTCGAGGCCTCCGAGCGCCACGAGGACGTCCCCCCGGCCCCGGCCACGCCCGATTGGGACATCCTCCAAGAGGAGCTGGCCATCGCCGACCTCACCGAGGAGCTCGGGTACGACAGCCTCTGGTCGGTCGAGCACCACGTCACGCCGTACCAGATGGCGCCGAACCCGCTCCAGTTCCTGACCTACATGGCCGGTCGTACCTCGCGGATCGACCTCGGCACCATGGTCACCGTGCTTCCCTGGCACCAGCCCGTGCGCCTGGCCGAGCAGGTGGCGTTCCTCCAAGAGGTGATGGGGGAGGACCGTTCCCTGAAGCTGGGTGTCGGCCGAGGCATCGGACGGCGGGAGTACGGGTCATTGGGCATCGACATGGAAGAGTCCCGACCGCGCTTCCAAGAGGTGCTCGACATCATGAAGCTGGCCCTCACCTCCGACCGGTTCTCCTATGACGGGGAGATCTTCACCATCCCCGAGACCGAGATGCGTCCGCGGTGCCGCAACGGCCAGAAGATCATCGACAACATGGCCTGCGCGTGGGGGAGCCCGGCGTCGGTGGCCATCGCCGCGGCCAACGGCCTCAAGGCCTTCGTCATCCCCCAAAAGCCGATGGAGGAGTACGGGGCCGAGCTCGAGGAGTACTCGACCATCCGAGCTGAACACGGCTTCGGACCCTCGTCTCCGACCATCGTGGTATGGGCCTACTGCGCCGAGACCGAGGCGGAGGCCAAGGAGTACGCCGAGCGGTACCTAACCAGCTACGTAGAGTCTGCCTACCGGCACTACGAGTTCTTCGGCACCCACTTCGACAACCTGGCCAGCTACTCGCATTACGCCGAGCGGGCGGCCAGAGTGCGCGAGTCCCAGTCGATCGAAGAATCCAACTACCTGATCGGGGACCACATGTGGGGCACGCCCGACCAGTGCATCGAGCGCATCAAGAAGCTCATGGGCCGGACCAACTGCGACGAGATCATCCTCCACCCCCGCTACGGCGGCATGCCCGCCGACGCCGGCGAGAAGACGATGCGGCTGATCGCCAAGGAGGTTCTGCCCGCCCTCCACGAGCTCTCGCCCGAGCCGGTGGGCTGATTCAATAGTCCGGCCAGTACCGTCAGTCGGTACGACGTCAGTGAGGAGCCAACCATGAAGGGCATCGTCTGGAACGGGTTCATCGACGTCACCGACGATCTGGAGGTTCGCCGGCCCGAGCCCAGCGAGGTGCTGGTGCACATCGCTTACGCCGGCGTCTGCCACAGCGACTACAGCGTGGTGAACGGCACCATCGCCTTTCCGCCTCCTGTCGTGCTCGGACACGAGGGCGCCGGCGTGGTGGAGGCGGTCGGCTCAGCGGTGACCAAGGTGGCGGTGGGCGACCATGTTGTGCTCCATACCCTGAGCTACTGCGGGGCCTGCGACCAGTGCGATCGGGGGCGGCCGACTCATTGCCGATCCTCGCTCGGCGGCCTCTCGCAACCGTTCACCTACAAGGGTGAACCGGCATACACGTTCGCCAAGGCCGGGGTATTCAGCGAGTACACCGTGGTCCACGAGAACCAGGCGGTCCGCATTGACGACGACGTACCGTTGCGGGTGGCCTCGCTCCTCGGGTGTGCCGTCCTGACCGGCGCCGGCGCCGCCTTGAGCCGGGCCAAGGTCGAACGTGGGTCGAGCGCGGTGGTGCTCGGTGTCGGCGGCATCGGGCTTAACGCCATCCAGGGCAGTCGGATCGCCGGAGCCACCACCATCGTCGCCGTCGACGTGAACCCGGACAAAGAGGCACTGGCCCGTCAGTTCGGTGCCACCCATTTCATCGGGATCGATGGCAAGGACAGCGGCGATGCCATCCGCCAGATCTGTCCCGACGGCGTCGATTCCTCATTCGAATGTGTGGGTCGGTCCGACCTGAGCCGGGTGGCGATCGAGGCTCTGGCCGGGGGCGGGAGCTGTGTGCTGGTCGGGACCACGCCGATGGATGCCGAGGTCTCGTTCTTGTCGCGTGACCTCTGGTTGGACAAGAACGTCATGGGCTGTCGCTACGGTTCGGCGCAACCGCACCATGACATTCCCACCTACATCAAGCTGTACAAGGCGGGGCTGATGAAGCTCGATGAGATGGTCACCAACGTCTATCCGATCGACGACATCGAACGTGCCTTCGACGACATGGCGACCAGTACCATCGCCCGTACGGTGCTGGCCATCTCGGACGTCGCCGGCTGACCACGACGGGGTCGTTCGACCCGCCACTACCCCCAGAGGGACTGGACGGAAGCAGCAACGGCGAGGCCCTGGCTGCGCCCGGCCCGTGCCGATGGCTCCCTGATGGCTGGGTCGAGAAGGTCGGGCCCGAAGGCGGCGATGGAGGCCTCGTCCGGCTGAATGAACTGGATCCGAGCCTCGTCTTCGAGCCGTCTCATCCCGGCGGAGACGCTCTCGCTTACGGGTAGTTGTTCGTCGATGGGGGCGAGGATCAGCACCGAGTCGTGGCCGACGGCCAAGTCTGCGTTGAGCACCGAACGAAAACCGCCGTCAATGTAACGACGTCCCTCGATGGAGACCGGTGGCCACACGCCAGGTACGGCAGAGCTGGCGGCCACCGCGTCGACCAAGGAGACATCCCCCTGCTCATCGAAGATCCGCTCCTCGCCGGTGAGTGCGTCGACGGCGACGATGCGCATCGGCCGGCCGGGCCAGACGTGGCGCGGAAGTCGTCCGGCTATGACAGCCAGCCGCGCCACTTCGGGCACGCAGTCGGTTTTGAGGGCCATGGCGCCGAGGGCCACCCGGAGCTCGAGCACGCCGGATGTGGCGGCTACCGCTTCGACGAAGAATTGTTCCAGACCGGCCAGACTGGACGGCGCCTTCAGTTCGCTCGAGCTTTGGGCCGGGTCGACCAGGCGAGCGAACAAGTCCTCGAGCGACAGGTGGCTGGTGATCTGGGCGGCCACCGTCGATCCGGCCGACGTGCCGATGACCAGATCGGCTCCGGTGGCGTCGACACCGCCGTCGGCCAGCCCGGCCAGCACTCCTGTCTCCCAGGCGATCCCAGCCACCCCGCCACCACCGAGCACCAGCGCCCGCGTGGTCATTGCTGGGCGCCGACGGGAGCGAAGATCGGGCTGGCCGTTTGGGCGGCGACGTGCCGACCGGCCAGGTATCCGAAGGTGACCCCGTGGGCGATGGTGGCCCCACCCGATGGGTAGGCCCAACCAAACACGTTGGCTGCCGTGTTGCCGACGGCGTAGAGCCCGGGGATCGGCGACCCCGCCCGCGATACGACCTGGGCATCGGCGGTGACCCGCGGTCCACCATTGGTGCCCAGGGTGCCGGGGAAGACGGCCAGCGCGTAGTACGGCGCCGCGCCGATCGGTCGCAAGGGGGCTGCCGCCATCAACCCGAATTGATGGCGATCGAAGTCCGGATCGGTGCCGTTCTCGGCATTGATGTTGTACCGGGACACGGTGGCATCGAGTGTTTCCCGGTTGACACCGATGCGGTCGGCCAGCTCGGCGATGGTATCGGCTCGTAGGACCCAGTCGGGCACGGGCCGGCCGGGGGTGATGGACAGGATCTGGGTGGTCTCTTTGGCCTGGTGGTCGAAGATCATCCATGCCGGAGCCTGGTTGGGGAACTCGGCCCGGGATGCGTCGAAGACGCCGAATGCCTTGGGGAAGTCGTTGTAAGGAACCGCCTCGTTGGCGAAGCGGTGGCCGTGTCCGTTGACGATGATCGACCCGGGCATGCCTCGGCCACCCTCGAACTGGGGGACCGGCTCACCGTGATCGACGATGGCCGGATCGAACATGGCCGGAGTCCCCCAATAGGAGTTCAGGTTGGCCAATGCGGCTCCGGCTTCGGTGGCCATGACCAGGCCGTCCCCTACGTTGTTGGGGGGCGAGAGGGGTTGCACGTCGTAGCCGATGAGGTCGCGGACCATGGCCCGGTTCCACTCGAACCCGCCACAGGCCAGCACGACCCCCTTTCGGGCTCCGAGGAACACGTCGTTCCCGTCGTGCTCGGCCCGCACGCCGATGATGGAACCGTCGGAAGTGATCAGCTCGCGCG
>JAUTXB010000142.1 GCA_030838245.1 Acidimicrobiaceae bacterium | reverse complement strand
ACGTCGCCAACGACGAGCCGGACTAGATCGCCCCTGACGACGTCGATGAGGACGAAGTCGTCCCGGTACAGCTACAAGCCCCAACCCTGTTCGACTGACCCTACGGGCGAGCGTTCAACAGGGCCCGATGGCATACGGGCCTGAGCAGGCCCTAGAGGTCCGAGCGGTGAGCGTCAGCCCTCTTCGTCTTCGGCGGTGAACGCGGCGGTGTGCTTCATGAGGCGGGCCTTGCGATTGGCGGCCTGATTCTTGTGGATGACGCCCTTGGCTGCAGCCTTGTCGATGCGCTTGATGGCCTGTCGCAGCGCTTCGTAACTGTCCTCGGCCCCGGTCTCGGCCGCGATGATGGCTCGCTTGGTCCGGGTGCGAAGCTCCGAACGCACCGCCTTGTTCCGGGCGCGGAGCTTCTCGTTCTGGCGGTTGCGCTTGATCTGGCTACGGATGTTTGCCACGGCTCGTCCTTGTTGTGCTCGGGAAATCGGTCCTGTCGTCACCCACAGCGGCAGCGGGTCGGCTGGAGATCGTGGCCGGAAAGCCCTAAGGGTTCCCCGGCGAGACAGTGCAGGTTAGCAGTCGGGGGGCCCGGATCCCAATGAGGGCCGGGGTCTCGCCTTATCCGGCGATGCCCACCATCGGGGCGTTGAGGTGCTTGCCCCCCATCGAGCCGGCGAACTGGGCGTTTCCGAAGCTGAAGACGCCGCCGTCGGCGCCCACCAGCCAATAGCCGTGCCCGTCCGGGGTCGAAGCGATGCCCACCATGGGAGCGTTGAGGTGCTTGCCCCCCATCGAGCCGTGGAAGTGTGCGCTCCCAAAATTGAAGACCCCACCATCGGCGCCCACCAGGCGGTAGCCATGATCACCGGCAGCGGCGGTAATGCCCACTACCGGAGCGTTCAAGGGCATGCCGCCCATCGAGCCGGCGAACTGGGCGCTTCCGAAGGCGAAGACACCGCCATCGGCGGCCACCAGCCAGTAGCCCTGGCCATCCGGGGTCGAGGCGATGCCCACCACCGGGGCGTTGAGGTGCTGGCCGCCCATCGAGCCGGCGAAGGGGGCGTCACCGAAGGCGAAGACGCCGCCATCTGCGCCCACCAGCCAATAGCCCCCCAAGTCCGGTGTCGAGGCGATGCCCGCCACCGGGGCGTTGAGGGGCTGGCCGCCCATCGAGCCGTGGAAGGTCGCCGTTCCGTAAGGGAAGACTCCGCCGTCGGCGGCACCCAGGAGGTACCCCGTCGGAGTGGACACGACCTTTTGCTTGAGCTGGCCGGAAGTCGATGTAGCAAAGCTGGCGTCGCCCGAGTAGGTAGCGACGATGGTGTGCGTGCCACTGGACGCATAGCTGGTCGGACAAGTGGCAGAACCTGCGGTGAGGGCAACTGCGCCACAGCCGTTGATGGTGGTCCCTCCGTCGGTGAAGGACACCGTCCCGCCAGGAGCTCCGGCACCGGGTGGGACGACAGCCACCCCCGCCGAGTAGGTCACCGTGTCACCGGCGACGGATGGATTGAGCGACGAGGCAATGGTCGTCGTGATCGATGCCCGGTGCACCGTCTGAGAGTGGACCGGGGACACCGAGCCCACGAAGTTGGTGTCGCCCGAGTACGTAGCAACGATTGAGTGGGAACCGACGCTGAGGGTACTAATCGAGCAGACCGCGGAACCCGAGTTGAGCGCCACGGCTGAGCAGCCGGTCACCGGGTTCCCACCGTTGGTGAAGGCCACCGTTCCCCCGTCTGGGACCGGGGCCACGGTGGCGGTGAAGACCACCGTCTGGCCGAACACGGACGGGTTGGTGGACAGATCGAGCGCGGTGGTCGTAGCGGTACCAACGGTCAGGCTGGCCGACGCGGTGTTCCCGGTCCCGCCGTTGGTGGAGGTCACCGCCCCGGTGGTGTTGGTGTAGCTCCCATTGGCGGTGGCCGTGACCGTGACCGAGAACTGGCAGTGGGCGCCGGTGGCGATTGTGGCCCCGGTCAGGGCGATGCCGGCCGGGCTCGTCGTGGTGAGCGTGCCGCTGCAGACCGAGGCCGACGAGCTGGCCACGGTGATACCGGCCGGCAGCGTGTCGGTGAAGCCCACGCCGGTGAGTGCCGCACTGTTGGCCCCCGGGTTGGTGATGGTGAAGGTCAGCGAGCTGGTCGATCCGTTGGCGATGGAGGCGGGGCTGAAGGACTTGGCGATGCTGGGCGGGGCCACGACCGAGAGGCTGGCCGAGGCCGTCCCCCCGGTGCCCCCCTCGGTGGAGGTCACCTGTCCGGTGGTGTTGTTCTTGGTGCCGGGCGTGGTGCCGGTCACGTTGATCGAGAAGGTGCACTGGGCGCTGGCGGGCAGGGTCGCCCCGGTCAGGCTCACCGTGCTGGAGCCGGCGGTGGCCGTGACCGTCCCGCCCCCGCACGATCCGGTCAGCCCGTTGGGCGTGGCCACCACCAAGCCGGCGGGCAAGGTGTCACCGAATCCGACCCCAGTGAGGGTGGTGTTGGCGTTGTTGTTCTGGATGGTGAAGGTCAACGAGGTCGTGCCGTTGAGCGGGATGGAGGCGGCGCCGAAGGCCTTGATGATCACCGGTGGGGCCACCACGGTGAGGCTGGCGTTGGAGGTGTTGCCGGTGCCGGCGTCAGAGGAGACGGTGACCGAGTTGTTCTTGACCCCACCCGACGTGCCCTTCACGTTGGCCACCACCGAGCAGCTGGCGCTGGCCGCGAGCGAACCCCCTGACAGGCTCACCGTGCCCGATCCGGCCGTGGCTGTGCCGCCACAGGTGGACGTCAGCCCGTTGGGGGTGGCCACGACCAGTCCGGCCGGCAAGGTGTCGGTGAAGGCCACGCCGGTCATCGCCGCGGTGCCCGGGTTGGTGATCTGCAGTGTGAGCGAGGTGGTGCCGTTGAGCGGGATGGAGGCGGCCCCGAAGGATTTGGTGATGCTCGGAGGAATGGCAGCCAAGTACCGAGCCAAGAGGAACTGGGAGGTTCCGCCCGAGGGCTGGTCGCTCCCGGCGGCGACGATTGCGCTCAGGGACCCGGGCTCGAGGGCTACGGCATTGCCGAAATCGTCCGCCCCGCCGGTGTTGGTGGTGACGATGCCCCCCGTACCGAAGGTGGTGTCGAGCTGGCCGTTGCTGGCGCTGTACCGCAGAACGGCGACGTCGTCGCCGCCCACCGCGGCTTGGAAGTACCCACCCACCACGATCTGGCCGTCGGTCTGCAACGTGACGGCCCGTCCGGCCGCGTCCTGGTTGGTGCCGATGGGCGTGTTGACGATGCCCCCGGTTCCGAACGTGCCGTCGAGCGCCCCAGTGCCGCTGTAGCGAGCCAGGGCGACATCCAGGTGGTCACCGGGGTTGTCGTCACCGGACTGGCCGACGGCCACGATGTTCCCGTCGCCCTGCACGGCCACGCCGTAGGCGGTTCCGGCCGACCCACCCACGGGGGTGTCGACCAGCCCGCCGGTCCCGAAGGTGGCATCGAGGGTTCCGTCCGTGCCCAGGCGGGCCAGGCCGAAGTCGGCATTGGCGTTGGCGCTACCGGCGACCACCACCTTCTGGTCGCTCGGTTGAATGGCCACGGCGTAGGCGTTGTCCGTAGGGGTCACCGCCGCCGGGAACGAGAGCTGGAAGCCGGGTTGGGTGCCCCCCGAGTCGAAGGTGGTGTCCAGAGCCCCGGCACTGGTGAACCGGGCCACCGCCCAACCGTTGTCGTACTGACCGGCGACCACGATCCGGCCCGAGCTGTCGATGGCCAGCGCGTTGATCTGGTTGGTGAAGGCGTTCGACCCACCGACAACGGTGGTGATGCCTCCGGTTCCGAACGTGCCGTCGAGCGTGCCGTTGGCGTTGTAGCGGACGAGCGCCATCTCCTCGGTGGCCGAGCCACCGGTCAGCGTCGACGTGTACCCACCGACGACGATCTTTCCGTTGCCCTGCACGGCCACGGCCAGAGCCGCGTCACCGTTGCTGTTGGCCCCGGCGATGGCCGTCGTCACCTTGCCGCCGCTCCCGAAGGTGCCGTCCAGTGTCCCGTCCGTGTTGTAGCGGGCGAGGGCGAAGACCTGGACCCCACCCGAGGGCTGGTCGTAGCCGGCAGCCACGACCTTCCCGTCCGACTGGGTGGCGACGGCATTGACGACGTCCGCGGCTCCCGCGGTGATCGCGGTCGTCACCAGGCCGCCTGTGCCAAACGAGGGGTCGAGTGCTCCAGGCGCGGCTCCGGCCGCCACCGGCTCGACCACCACGGCCACCGGCACAGCTACCGCCGCCACCACGACCAGGGCCGCGAGCCGAGACCTCCACCGCGCCGTGAGCCTCATGTTCGACTCAGTTCCTCGCCGGGAAGATGCCGGTCAGGGCAATAACGAAGTTGAGGGTCAGGTACGGGGGGAGGTTGTTGTGCGCGAGGCCACCGCCCGTTGGCTGCAGGGCCGCCGGACTCATCTGGCTGTTGCTCGTTGGAGCGTACGAGTCGGCGCGGACCTCGGCGGTTAGATTTCCTCCGGGGCCCACCTGGTTTCCGGCCGCGGCCACGGCGTGGGCGGGATGGCTGTGCACGGGCGCCTGGTTGGTGAGCAGCGTCACGTTCGGCACCCCGCCGGTCTCGCCGATGTCTCGGGGCGTGAGACCGGGGCCGCTCCCTTGGTCAAGCGGGGTGCTGTTCTGCAGGTTGGGGAGGGCGAAGTTGGTCTTCCCGTCGCCGCCGTAGAACGTCCCCAGTAGTGAGAACAGGGCGGTGTTCTGGCTGATGGGCAGGATCTGCCCGTTGCACATCGCCCACCCCTGCGGGGCGAAGTTGAATCCCACCGCCCGGATCTCGCCTATGAATTGATCGGTCACCGTCAGTTCCTACTCGGGAAGATGCCCTGCAGGGAAATGATGTAGTTCAGGACGAGACCAGGCGGCATGTTGTCGTGAGGCTGCCCGGCACCACCGGCACCAACGGTGGTGGGGTTCAGTGTCGTCGTCGGGGCCGCGGTGCTGTACGGGTTGGCGTTCTTCACCCCGGCCCAGTAGTTGTTGACCGGGCTGAGTGCCGTGCCCGACCCCGACGCAACCGACACGCCGTGGGAGTGGCTCGGGAGCTCCGGAGTGGTCAGGAGGTGCGCGGCCTCGCCACCGCTCTGTCCCTGCGGGAAGCCCGTGCCCATGTGCACCGGCACCGACCCCTCCAGATTGGGGAGGGCAAAGCTTGTCGTGCCGTTTCCCCCGTAGGTCGTGCCCAGCAGCGAGAACAGCGCCTGGTTCTGGTTGATGGGCAGGATCTGCCCGTTGCACAGCGCCCACCCCTTCGGCGCGAAGCTGAACGAGACCACCCGGATCTCGGCCAGGAACGGCGACGTCATGGGTGACCCCCTTCTTCGTGGGCAATGGAGGGCACGACGGACTCAGGGCGTCTCATAGTTGCGACGGGAAGATCCCGAAGAGGGAGATGACGAAGTTGATCACCAGGAACGGGGACATGTTCTCGTGGGCCTGCCCGCCGTTGGCCGGGGCGTTGGCGATGGCCCCGGCATGCAAGGTGGCGTTCTCGGCCGCCGTGGAGTAGGGATTGACCCCCCCTGAGGCGGTCGCCCATGTCGCCCCCGAAGGCCCGGGCTGGTTCCCGTGGGCGGTCACTGCCGCCGCACCGTGGGAGTGCGCGGGGATGGTGGCCGTCTGCAGCGTCACCGACTCCGCACCCAACGTCTGCCCGAGCACCCTGGCATTCCCCTGCCCGTCCGTCCCTTGGTGGAGGGCCATCCGGCCACGGAGGTCGGGCAAGTTGAACGTGGTCTGCCCGTCGCCGCCGTAGGTCGTGCCGATGAGATTGAACAGCGCCGCGTTCTGGGAGATGGCCATGGCCGAGCCGTCGCAGAACGCCCACCCCTGGGGGGCGAAGTTGAACCCGACCATCCGGATCTCACCGATGTAGGGCTGACTCATCGAAGGGCCTTCCCCGGGGATGGCCGCTCGAGCATCGACCGGCCGCCCTCGTGGGCGGACAGCCCATGCGAGACTGTGCCCTCGATGACCGGCGTCCCGCACTCCGACCCCCAGTACGCCATGTTCGCCCGCAACATCGGCCAACGGTTCGCCGTGCACCTGGCTGGAGGGACCACCGTCGACCTCGAGTTGACCACCCTGGATGGCGACCCACCGGCAACCGCCGGCCAGGCGAGCACCTTCTCGGTGCTTTTCCATGGACCGGCTTCCGAGCCCCTGGCCCAAGGGACGTATGAGCTCGCCCATCCGGCCGAAGGGACCATCTTGGTGTTCATCGTGCCCATCGGCCGCCAGGGGGAGTCGATCACGTACGAGGCGGTCTTCACGAGGCTCGGTACTCCATCGTGAGGTACATCGCCGAGGGATCGAGCGCAGTGCTCTCGGTGACACCGACAAAGCCAATCCGCTCGTAGAGGTCGAGGGCCCGACTGCCCCGCTGCACCTGCAGGCAGACGGGTCGCTCGGTTAGCACCGCCTCCTCGATGAGGCCGGTGATCAGCCTGCTCCCGATACCCATCCCTCGGTGTTCGCTCAAAAGAGCGATGTCGACCAGGTGGATCCCGTGAGGCCGGCGGTCCACGAGGAGTCGGCCGACGGCCCGGCCGTCGACCACCACGATGTCCGACTGGGCCTCAGGGTAACTGATACCGAACGAGTACTCCCGAGCCCGGAACTGCATGTCCATGAACTCTCGGACCGCGTCCGGGCTCCAACCAAATGACCACGCGTCATCCCGACCATCGACATAGAGGGCCAACAGGAAGTGTTTGTCGCTGTCGGTTCGAGGCCGGAGCGAGATCTTGGCCAGTCCGTGATCTATCGGAGTGCGATCTATTGTCCTCATCGGTGGTGGACCCCGTGGCTCCGGTTGACCAGAGCAGTGACCCGTCCATGGTCGGCCGGAGAGAGGAATAGCGGGAAGGTGCCGAGCGACGAGTGGTTGAAGGTATACGTGCCCTCGCTGGGGACGGCTCCATCCACCGAGAACGTCAGGGAGAACTCGTCTCCGTGTGCCGATGGTCGGCTCGGCTGGGCCAGATCAGTGGCCTTTTGCACCCGCAGCTTCGTCGATCGACCGTGGGGAAGGCTGACGCGGAGCGGTGCGCTGCCGATCTCCTGCCACGAGGCCAACGCATAGGGGAAGCGGCCACCCGCCGCAGCGTTCTTCGGGTACTTCGATGGCACCGAAGCTGCGGCCGCCTCGACCCCGGTCGGCACGAGCGCAGCCCCGGCAATGGCTGCACCGAGCGTCAGGAACCTACGCCGTGAAAGTTCGCTGCCCAATCCCCCGTCTTCTCCTCGCTACCGGGGCCGCACCCCGAGAAAACGATCGCCCCCGTTTGGGCATCTTTGCTAAGGCTGGCATGAGGAATACTGGGAGTCAAGCAGCTTTCATTTGGACAAATAGAAGCAATTGAAGCCGGTTGGCGCTGACCGGTAGTCACTGAAGCCCGCGGTTGGATAAACAAGGTCAACGGACAGTGCTGGCGCCAGGGATTGTCAGGCAATAGGGCCAGTGGGCTTGGGCACCGGCCGGTCGACGGTACGCTGAAGAGCCCGTGCATCCCGTCGACCGAATCCGCAATTTATCAATCATCAGCCATGTCGACCACGGCAAGTCGACGCTGTCCGACCGCATCCTGGAGCTGACCGGTGCCGTCGACCCCAGGCTGATGCGCGAGCAGTACCTCGACTCGATGGACATCGAGCGGGAGCGGGGCATCACCATCAAGCCGCAGAACTTGCGCGTCGGCTGGAAGGACCACACCCACCACATCATCGACACCCCCGGCCATTTGGACTTCGGCTACGAGGTCAGCCGTTCGCTTGCCGCCTGCGAGGGTGCGGTCCTGCTGGTCGATGCCTCCCAGGGGATCCAGGCCCAGACGCTGGCCAACTGCTATCAGGCGGTGGAGCACAACTTGGAGATCGTGGCCGTGCTCAACAAGATCGACCTTCCCGCCGCCGACCCCGAGCGGTGCGCAGCCGAGATCGAACAGGTGCTGGGCCTCGATGCCTCCCAGATTCTCCACATCTCGGCCAAGACGGGACAAGGCGTCCCCGAGCTCCTCGACGCCATCGTTGAGCGCATCCCCCCGCCGGCCGGCGATGTGGACGCACCGCTGCAGGCCCTCATCTTCGACTCCGCCTACGACCAGTACCGCGGCGTGGTCAGCTCCATCCGGGTCATGCAGGGGATGCTGGTCAAGACGGCCAAGCTCCGCTTCATCCACGCCCGGGAGAACCACGAGATCGAAGAGATCGGCGTCCGCACGCCGGCCACCGTGGCCGTCGACGAACTCGGGCCCGGCGAGGTCGGCTACCTGGTGGCCGGGATCAAGGACGTAGGCGGGGCCCGGTCGGGCGAGACCGTCACCACGGCTACCCACTCGGCCACCGAGGCGTTGGCCGGGTACCGGGACCCCAAGCCCATGGTCTTCTGCGGGCTGTTCCCCATCGACGGCGACGAGCTTCCCGACCTGCGCGACGCGCTGGAGAAGCTCCGCCTGAACGACGCCAGCTTCACCTATGAGCCCGAGTCCTCTCGAGCGCTCGGGTTCGGGTTCCGGTGCGGGTTCCTTGGCCTGTTGCACATGGAGATCGTCCGAGAGCGGCTCGAGCGCGAGTTCGACCTGTCCCTCATCGCCACCGCCCCCTCGGTGGCCTACCAGGCCTACCTGACCGACGGCACCAAGGTGGACGTGGACAACCCCAGCGAGCTGCCCGAGCCCACCCACCTCGATCACGTGG
>JAUTXB010000161.1 GCA_030838245.1 Acidimicrobiaceae bacterium | reverse complement strand
CGAACCAGTCGCGGCCGGCCTCGAGGGTGGTCCTACCGGGAAGCAGGCCCGGCGACAGCCCCATGTCCAACGCGCCGTTCACATTGCCGCGGCGAAGGGCGGGGAGGAACCGGGCATTGGGCAGGGCGGCGGAGAGGGTCTGGGCCGCCTCCGCCACTAAGGCGGCATCTTCGGCCAGGGATGGACGGCCCACGATCACGACCACGTTCTCGGCGGCCACCAGGCGACGGGCCTCGCCCAGCACGGCCGGATCCAGGCCCTCGGGGGCGGGAGCGCCTTGGGCGGCCACCACGGCGGCGGCCAGGCCGGTGGCCTCCCCGGCCCGGTACCGGAGGGCGGCGTGGGCATAGGGAGTGAGCGAGGTGGTCTGGGGTGACAGCTCGACCACCGAGAGGTTGCCGTCGACCACGGCGGAGCGCAACCGCAAAAACAGGATCGGGAGCTCCTCGCGGAGGTCGCCCGACAGCAACACGACGGTGTCGGCCGTGGCCGCCTGGTCGATGGTGGCCCGGGGCAGGCCCAGCACCAGCTCGGCCGGGAGGCCGTCGCCCAGCTGGGCGTCGACCGAGTCGGTGCCCAGAACTCCCTTGGCCAGCTTGGCCCAGGCATAGGCGCCCTCGTTGGTCAGCCGGGCACCACCGATGATCCCCACACCTTGGGCGCTGGAGGCGCTCGACTTCGAACCGGCGGCGCGCTTCAGGCCGTCGGCCACCACCCGCAGGGCTTCGTACCAGGTGGCCGGGACCAGCTCGCCGTCCTTGCGCACCATGGGTTCGACCAGACGCTCGTCGCTGTTGACCGACTCGTAGGCGAACCGGCCCTTGTCGCACAGCCACCCGTGGTTGACCGGCTCGGCGTCGATGCCCATCAGCCGGGTGACCCGGTTGGCCGAGGACTGCACGGCCACGCGACACCCCACCGCGCAGGTGGTGCACGTGGACTCGACCTGGTCCAGGTCCCACGGGCGGGCCGTGAACCGGTACTGGGTGGCGGTCAACGCCCCCACCGGGCAGATCTGGATGGTGTTGCCCGAGAAGTACGAGGTGAACGGCAGCTCGGGGAACGTGTTGACCTCGATCTGGTCGCCGCGGCCGATGAAGTCGATCTCGGCCTCGCCGGCGATCTCGGCCGCGAAGCGGGTGCAGCGGCCGCACTGGATGCAGCGCTCCCGGTCGAGCAGCACCAGGTCGGAGATGGGGATGGGCTTCTCGAAGTGGCGCTTCTCCTCCACGAACCGGCTCTCGCCCGGGCCGTAGGCCAGGGTCTGGTCCTGTAAGGGGCACTCGCCCCCCTTGTCGCACACGGGGCAGTCGAGGGGGTGGTTGATCAGGAGGAACTCGAGCACTCCGTCCTGGGCCTTCTTCACCTTGTCCGAGGTGGTCACCACCTCGGAGCCCTGGGAGACCTCGATGAAGCACGACGGCTGCAGCGAGGCGCCGCGGGGGCCGCTCACCTCGACCAGGCACATCCGGCACATGCCCACCGGCTTCATGCGCGGGTGGTAGCAGAACCGGGGGATGAAGGTCCCGGCCCGCTCGGCCGCGGCGATCAGCATCTCGCCCTTGCGGCCGGTCACCTGGCGACCGTCGAGGGTGAAGCTCACGGCGTCCTCGGCGGGGACCGGCGGCGCTCCGGCGCTGGTGACCGCGGTGGGGGTGGGCTCACTCATACGGGCAACCCCCCTCTTTGATGTGGACCAGGAACTCGTCACGGAACATCTCGATGGCCGACGCGATCGAGGAGGGGATGGAGGGACCGAGGACACAGATGGTGGTCTGCTGGGGCGGCCAGGCCAGCCCGGGGGAGATGTTGTCGCACACGTCGAGCAGCAGGTCGAGGTCCTCCTCGCGGCCCCGTCCTGTCTCGATCCGCTCCATGATCTTGAGCAGCCAGCCCGATCCCTCCCGGCACGGCGTGCACTGGCCGCACGACTCCCGGGCGAAGAACTTGGTGATGCGCCACGAGGCCCGCACGGCACAGGTGTGGTCGTCCATGACCACCACCGAGCCCGAGCCCAACATGGAGCCGGCGTTGGCCACCTCATCCTGTCCCAGGGGCAGGTCGATCTGGTCGGGACCGAACCACGGGGCCGACACCCCGCCGGGGATGAACGCCTTCAGGTCCCGGCCGTGACGGATCCCGCCGCCCAGGACCGGCGCGTGGATCAGGTCGGCGAAGGTGGTCTTCACCATCTCCACTTCGAACACACCGGGCTTGTTGACGTGACCGGCCAGGGCGAACAACCGGGTGCCTGTGGAGCGCCCCGCCCCGAGTGCGGTGAAGGCGTCCCGGCCGTGGCCGATGATCCACGGCAGGCTCGACATGGTCTCCACGTTGTTGACCACGGTGGGCTCGCCGTAGAGGCCGATGGCGGCGGGGAAGAACGGCGGCTTGATGCGGGGGAAGCCGCGTTTGCCCTCCAGCGACTCGAGCAGCGCCGTCTCCTCGCCGCAGATGTAGGCACCCGCGCCCGGCTGTAGCACCACGTCGATGGAGAACCCGGAATCGAAGATGTTGGCACCCACCGCCCCGTGGGCGTAGGCGTCGTTGAGGGCGGCCTGCACCCGCTCGAGCCCGAGGGCGAACTCACCTCGGATGTAGATGAACACCTGGGTCACCTGCAGCGCGTAGGCGGCGATGAGGACGCCCTCGAGCAGCTGGTGGGGGTCGCGCTCGATGAGCAGGTGGTCCTTGAACGTGGCCGGCTCGCTCTCGTCGCCGTTGATCACCAGGTAGGTGACCGGCGCCTTGCGCAGCATGGACCACTTGCGACCGGCCGGGAACCCTGCCCCACCCCGGCCCAGCAGGCTGACCGCGTCCACCTCGGCCGCCACCGCCTCGGGGGTCATGGTCAACGCCTTGCGCAGCCCGTCGTAGCCGCCGGTGGCCAGATAGCGCTCGAGGGTGTACGAGTCCTCGTAGCGGAGGCGCGAAGTGACGATACGAGGGGCGTCGGTGATGGCCATCAGCCGTCCGTTCCGTCAGGGGTTTCGGCCGCGGCCTCGGACACCTTGGCCGCCTCAGCTGCCTTGGCCGCGTCGGCCGCCTTGGCCTCGGCCGCCCGGGCGGTGATGGCCTCGACCATGGCTTGGCGCTCAGCGACGATCTGATCGCGGCCGACGCCCAGCCCGACGGTCCGGCGCACCCGGTTCAGCGTGCCGTGCCTGGGTATCTCCTCGTCGCGGGCGCCGGTGCGCAGCTCGGCCACCAGGCGATCGAAGCTCTCGGCGCTCTGGGCCCCCACGAAGCGGTGGTTGACCTGGACGCAGGGGGCCCGGTCGCAGTCGGCCAGGCACTCGGCCTCCTCCAGCGTGATCGTCCCGTCCGGCGTCGTCCCGCCGCTGTTGACGCCCAGGCTCGCCTCCGCATGCTCGAGGAGCTCCAACCCACCGTTCAAGAGGCAGGCGATGTTGGTGCACACAGAGACCACATGGGTGCCCACCGGCTCGGTGTGCAACATGTCGTAGAACGAGGCCGTGCCCAGCACCTCGGCCGCGGTCACGCCGAGCAGGTCGCCGATCTCGCCCATGGCCTCGGGGGTGAGCCAGCCGTCCTGCTCTTGGGCCAGGTGGCACAGGGGGATCATGGCCGAGCGCGGCTCGGGGTAGAGGGCGATGAGCTCCCGCGCTCGGGTCAACGTGTCCGCGCTGAGATGGGTGGTCGCGCTCAACGGTCCACCTCCCCCATCACCGGGTCGATCGACGAGATGTCGGCGATGGCATCGGCGATGAGACCGCCCCGCATGATCACCGGCAGGCCCTGCAAGTTGACGAAGCTCGGCCCGCGGATGTGCATCCGGTAGGGCTTGGCCGAGCCGTCGGAGACCAGATAGCACCCGAGCTCGCCCCGGGGTGACTCCACGGCCACGTACACCTCGCCCTCGGGCACCTTGAATCCCTCGGTGAACACCTTGAAGTGGTGGATGAGCGCCTCCATCGACTCGTCGATGCGGGCCCGGGGCGGTGGGGTGACTTTCTTGTCCTGCACCCGGTAGTCACCCAACGGCATCTTCTCGACGATCTGGCGGATGATCCGGACCGACTCCCGGATCTCATTGAGCCGGACCGAGTAGCGGTCGAAGTTGTCGCCGTAGGTACCGACGATGACGTCGAATTCCACCTGTTCGTAGGCCAGGTACGGCATGGAACGTCGGAGGTCCCACGGGATGCCGGTGGACCGAAGGATGGGACCGGTCAACGACAGGGCCAGGGCCTCCTCGGCCGAGATCCGCCCGATGCCCTCGGTGCGCTCCCGGAAGATGGGCTGGCCGGTGAGCAGCTCGTCGTACTCGTCCGTCCGGGGTAAGACGGTGTCGCAGATCACGGAGACGTCGTCCTCCCACCCGTCGGGCAGGTCGGCGGCCACGCCGCCGGGACGGATGTAGTTGTGGTTCATGCGCAGGCCGGTGGCCTTCTCGAAGAAGGCCAGCACCATCTCGCGCTCACGGAAGCCGTAGATCATCATGGACGTCGAGCCGAGGTCCATCCCGTTGGTGGCCATCCACATGAGGTGGGAGGACAGCCGGTTCAGCTCCACCATCAACATGCGGATCCAGGTGGCCCGCTCGGGCATCTCCACGCCGAGCAGCGCCTCGGCCGCCAGCGAGAAGACCAGCTCGTTGTGCAGCGGGGCCAGGTAGTCCATCCGGGTGACGTTGGTCGCCCCTTGGACGTAGGTCAGCTCCTCCCCCGTCTTCTCCATGCCGGTGTGGAGGTAGCCGACGACCGGCTTGGTCCGCAGCACGGTCTCGCCGTCGAGCTCGATCATGAGCCGCAGCACACCGTGGGTCGAAGGGTGCTGGGGCCCCATGTTGATGATCATCGTCTCGTCGTCGCTGCGCTCGATGTCGATGTCCGAGGGGTCGATCACCTGGCCCTCGGGCATGCGCAGCACGGCACCCACCTCGCGGCGGAGCTCACTGGGCTCGGTGGCGTTGCGCCGGCCCAGCTCCTGGAGGCCCTCGGAGGTCTCGGCCACCAGCATCAACGACTCATTGCCCAAGGCGGCCTCGTCCATGGCAATCCCGTCCGGCCGTGCGCCGCCGACGCCGACGGGCCGGGGCACGGCGGTGATGCCACCCGGTGGCGGAACAGCCGCCGTCCCGTCGGGTGGCGTATCGGCCGTCGGGCCGCCTTCCTTTTCGGCGGCGGAGTCGTCGTCTGTGTGTGTCCTCGACTTCGGGTCGCTCATCTCGGCCCCGGTGCGCCCTTGAACTGCACCGGCACCCGGCCGACGCCGTAGTCCTTGCGGAGCGGGTGGCCCTCCCAGTCCTCGGGCATGAGGATCCGGGTGAGGTCGGGGTGGCCCTCGAAGATCACGCCGAAGAGGTCGAAGGCCTCGCGTTCCATGGCTTCCACACCGGGATAGACCGAGAACAACGAGGGGGCCACCGGATCGTCCCCGGGCACCTGCAGCCTGACGCGGACCCGCGTGCACCGGGACAGTGATACCAGGTTGACCACCACCTCGAACCGCTCGGGGGAGACCCCCTCGGGCAGCCGCCGGTGCGGGTTGGTGAGGTAGTCGACGGCGCACAGATCGGCGCACATCTCGAACCCGGAGTCGCGGAACCCCTCCACCACGGCCACGTACTGGTCGCGGGAGGGAAAGACCACGTCCTGGTCGGACTGGAGCAGGTCGCGGATGGACCCACCCCCAGACTCGCTGACCAGGCCGGCGCCGGACGCCCCAGTGGCCACGCCGGAGTCGCTGCCCGCCGTCACGCTCACAGGGGCTCTCCCACGCTGCGGGCGATGACCGGGTTCCGCTTGGGGGTGCCCAGCCGGACGGCGTCGGGCCGCTCGGGCGTCCAGCCGGCCGTCTCCTCGTCGTCATGGGTACGGGCGTCGTCGGTGTCACCACCCTCGTCGTCGGTCAGGAACGTGCCCGAGGGCACATCGAGGGCCCCCGACTTCCACTCCGGGCGCCGGCGGGCGATCTCACCGGTCCGCACCTTCTCGTGGAGGGTGAGGATGGTGTGCATGAGGGTCTCGGGGGTGGGGGGACAGCCGGGGGCATAGGCATCGACGGGGACCACCTGGTCGACGCCTTGGACGATGGCGTAGTTGTTGAACATGCCGCCGGTGCTGGCGCAGACGCCCATGGAGATGACCCACTTGGGCTCCATCATCTGGTCGTAGACCTGGCGGAGCACCGGGGCCATCTTCTGGGACACGCGGCCGGCCACGATCATGAGGTCGGCCTGGCGGGGCGAGGCCCGGAAGACCTCCATGCCGAACCGGGCCAGGTCGAAGTCGGCTGCACCCACCGACATCATCTCGATGGCGCAGCAGGCCAGACCGAAGGTGGCCGGCCACATGGACGAGCGGCGGGCCCACTTCACCAGGTCCTCGAGCCGGCCGGTCAGGAAGTTGTGCTGGAGGTCCTCGAGACCCATCGCCCCGCCCTACGCAGCCTGCCCGGGGCCGGTCGGCCTCGCCGGGTCGGTGCTGGCGGGTCGGGAGTCTGCAGCCACGGCTGCTGCTGGACGGTTGCCCAGTGGAGCCAGGGGATCGGGGATGCCGCTGATGCGGGCGATGGTGGACTCAGAGGTGCGAGCGGGCATGGCCCCCTCCAGCTTCTTGGCCGGACCCCAGGTCAGGGCGCCGTTGCTGACCAGGTAGAGCAGGGACACGAAGACGATCCCAGCGAAGACCAGGATCTCGATC
>JAUTXB010000120.1 GCA_030838245.1 Acidimicrobiaceae bacterium | reverse complement strand
CCTCACATGCATAGAAGCACCAGGTCACGTCCACCGTCGGCTCGGGAATTGCGCCGGCCACATGGAGGAACACGGCCAGGCCCCCCTTCATGTCGGCGGCACCCAGCCCGCGCAGCACCCCGCCCTCGACCACCGGCACCTCGTTCCCGGCGGCGGGCACGGTGTCGAGGTGTCCGGCCAGCATCAAGCGCTTGGAGCGACCCAGCGACGTACGGGCGACGACGTTGTCGCCGAACCGTTCCACCGCCAACCAGGGACAGAGCCGCAGGGCCGCCTCGACGGCATCGGCGATCGCCGCCTCGGACCGGCTCTCCGACGGGATTGCCACCAGGGCGGCGGCCAAGTCGAGCAGGTCGGGCGTCGGCAGCGCCTGATTCCCATGGCCGCTCTGACTCGGCTGGACACGCTGGCTCACGTGGATACGCCGTGTTCGCGGAGTACCTGGTTCAACTGGGCCTTATCGTGTCGCTGTCCCTCGGTGAGGCGCTTGATGACCAACACGCAGGGAAGGAAGAATTCTCCGCCGGGATACTCCCGGCGCCGCGAGGCCTGGACGGCCACCGACCAGGGCGGCACGTGGCCCCGGCTCAGCTCCTCACCGGTCTCGGCGTCGATGACCGGGATGGACGGATTGAGAATGACGCCCTCGCCGACGACCGAGCCGCGACCCACCCGCGCTCCTTGGGTGATCATGCAGCGGCTGCCGATCATGACCTCGTCCTCGATGATCACCGGGGCGGCCTGGGCCGGCTCCAGCACCCCCCCGATGCCCACCCCACCGGAGAGATGGACCTGCTCCCCGATCTGGGCGCAGGACCCCACCGTGGCCCATGTGTCGACCATGGTCCCGCTCCCCACCCGAGCGCCGATGTTCACGTAGCTGGGCATGCAGATCACCCCGCTGTCCAGAAAGGACCCCCATCGGGCTGATGCTCCTGGTACCACCCGGACCCCGGCGGCGGCGTAGGACCGCTTCAGGGGCAGCTTGTCGGCGTACTCGAATGGGCCCGTCTCGATGGTCTCCATCGACCGCAGCCGGAACAGCAACAAGATGGCCTGCTTCAGCCACTGGTGGACGACCACCTGGTCGGTGGCCGGATCGATCTCGGCCACCCGGGCGGCCCCCGAGTCGAGCAGGTCGATCGCCTCGGTGACGGTAGCCAACGCCTCGGTGTCCTTCGGGCCGAGCTCCGAGGCTCGGGACCACAGGTCTTCTATCTGTGCTTGTAGGTCTGCCATTCGCCCGACGTTAACGCCCAGCCGCCAGGGACGTTCCCGACAGGCGGTCGGCCACAGCCTCCAGTCGTTCCATCGGTTGCACGACGGCGATGCGGACGAAGCCCGCACCGGCGTCGCCGTAGAGGTCGCCCGGGCTGACCAAGAGACCGCCGTCGACGGCCAACGTCTCGGCCAGGCCCCAACCAGCGTCGTCGACCCCCGCTGGCACGGGCGCCCACAGGTAGAAGCCTCCGGCCGGTGTGGTCACTGGCAACCCCCACCGACAGAGGACGCCGGCCAGGAAGTCCAGGCGCTGGCGGTAGCGCTCACGCTGCTCGTCGACGTGAACATCGTCGTCGAGGGCCAGCGCGGCGGCCGCCTGCACGGGCCCGGGCACCATGAGGCCGGCGTGGCGACGGACGACCAACAGGAACTCGACCAGGTCGCGATCGCCGGCGAAGAACCCGGCCCGCACTCCGGCCAGGTTGGACCGCTTGGACAGGGAGTGCACGGCCACCACACCATCGAGCCCATGGGTGAGGATCGACCGCGGCGGTCCTTCCCAGGTGAACTCGGCATAGCACTCGTCGGAGAACACGGGAATGCCCCGGGCGCGCCCCCATGCCGCCGTCGCTCGCAGATCGGTCAACAGCCCGGTTGGGTTGGACGGGCTGTTGACCCACAGCATGAGCGAGCGGGCCACGTCGGCCGGGTCGACCGAGTCGAGGTCGAGGCCGCCCCCGGCCAGCTCGGTCACCGGCACCGCCCGGCAACCTCCCAGCACCGCGCCCATGGCGTAGGTGGGATAGGAGATAGCCGGGTACAAGACGGTGTCGCGGTCCGGGGTGCGGAGACGGAGGTACTGGGCCGTCGAGGCCACGAACTCCTTGGTGCCCACGCAGGCGGCCAGTTCGGCGTCGGGATCGACGCGGGCCCCGAAGCGCCGCTCGAGCCAATGGGCGGCGGCCCGGCGATAGGCGGCACTCCCGATCGAGGCCGGGTAGCCGCGCTCGGACCCCGACGAGCCCAGTGCCTCGACCACGAAGCGGGGCGGCGGATCGTAGGGAGTCCCGATCGAACAGTCGACGATGCCGCCGGCACCGGCCGTGCCCGACGACTCGACGGTTGCGCCGAAGCGGTCGACGGCGAGCGCCCGCACCGTATCCAGTCGATCGTAGGGATACGGCGGCGGGGTGAACCCCGGCTGCGGTGCGCTGTCGGTCGGATCGGGCGGCGAGGATTTCCCCGGCTGCGTCACGAAGCCCGTCGGATCGGGCGGCGTCACGAGGCGACGAATTCCCGAAATCGGGCCTTCCCCACGTCGTCGAGCACGACCTGGATCCTCGTCGTCTCCTCGCCGGCGACCTCACAGACGATCTCCCCCTCCCGATGGATGGCGGCCAGGATGTCGCCTCGGGCCCAGGGGATTACCAGCTCCACCACCCGGTCGGCCACCCGGAGCCGGTCCCCCATGGCGACCAGCATCTCGGGGATCCCCTCGCCGGTCCGGGCCGACACCGTGCCCGAGCCCTCGTGGGCGGCCAGCAGCCGGTCCACGTCCTCCCGGGCCTCGGCACCGGCCGATTCCAGCGCATCCACCTTGTTCACCACCAGCATCTCGGGGAGGCCGTCGGCCCCGATCTCGGCCAGGACCGCTCGCACCGCAGCGATCTGTCCCTCTGGGTCCGGTGCCGAGCCGTCGACCACATGGACGACTAGGTCCGACTCGCACACCACCTCGAGCGTGGAACGAAAGGCTTCGACGACCTGATGGGGCAGCTTGCGCACGAAGCCGACCGTGTCGGTGAGCAGGACTGTCTCCCCACCGGGCAGGGCCAGCTGCCGGGTCCGCGGGTCCAAGGTGGAGAACAAGCGGTTCTCGACCAGGACGTCAGCGTCGCAGAGTCGGTTCAACAGGGTCGACTTTCCCGCGTTGGTGTACCCGACCAGCGAGACCGTCCGGTGTCGCGACCGCCCGCGGGTCCGCCGTTGCGTCCTCCGGGTGGCATCCAGTCGTCGCAGGTCGGCCTCAAGCCTGGTCATCCGGCGGACCAGGCGCCGACGGTCGACCTCGAGCTGGGTCTCGCCGGGGCCCCTGGTGCCGATGCCACCCGCCTGCTGGCTGAGAGATGTCCCCCGACCGCGCAGCCGGGGCAGTCGGTATCGCAACAGGGCCAACTCGACCTGGGCCTTGCCTTCGGGCGTGCGGGCGTTCTGGGCGAAGATGTCCAGGATCACCGCCGTGCGGTCGATGGCCGTCCGGCCGAGGATCTTCTCCAGGTTCCGCTGCTGGGCCGGGCTCAGCTCGTCATCGAAGACCACGGTGTCGGCATCGACGGCCAGGCAGACACTGAGCAGTTCCTCCGCCTTTCCCTTGCCGACATAGGTGGCCGGGTCGGGACGATCTCGCCGCTGGACGACCCGCTCGACCACATCGGCGCCGGCCGTGTCGACCAGGAGGGCCAGCTCGTCCAGTCCGGCGCCGGTTGCTGCGGGCGATCCGTGGGGAAAGGTCACCCCTACCAAGACAATCCGCTCCCGGACCGTCCGGGAGATCAGGGTGTCGGTGAATGCCGACTGTGTGGGGCTCACTGCGTCGACAACACCGACGCACGGAGCGCGTCGAGGTCGACGGCAACGTCGGCCACCTTCTGGGTCGGTCCGGCCAACGAGACGCCGTTGGTTCCGAGCGTCACTCGCAAGGAGCCGCCCGGATTGTGCACGGTCACCACATCCCCCACCAGGTCCCAACTGTGGGCGGCAGCAGCGGCGGCGCAGGCGCCCGTCCCACAGGCCAGGGTCTCGCCCACGCCCCGCTCCCACACCCGCATGGTCACCTCGTCGGTCCCGGGGCCGAGGGCGACGAACTCGACGTTGATCCCGCCGGGATGGCCGGCTTGGAGCTGGGGGCCGAGCTCCTCTACCGCGAGTCCGGATGGATCGGAACCGAGCAGGACCAGGTGGGGATTGCCCATGTCCACCTGACGGGCCCGCCGCCCGGGGACCTCCTCGGCCTGGTCGGGTCCGAGCTCGGCCTTGCCCATGTCGACCGACGCATCGGCGACGTCGGGTCGGTCACCGGGGTGGTACTCGACGGTCCGGATCCCTGCCGCCGTGGCCACCGAGAAGACCGGGGGCGACACCAGCCCGGCAGCCACGGCCGCTTGGGCCAGGCACCGGATGCCGTTGCCGCTCATCTCGGCCTCGCGCCCATCGGCGTTACGGAGCTCCATCCCGACCTCTGCCCCCTGGCGTCCCGCCAGCACCCGGATCACGCCGTCGGCTCCCAGCCCGAGATGACGATCACACAGGGCCCGCACCACGGCCGGCTCGAGCGGCTGTCGGCCGTCCAGGTCGACGGTGACCAGAAAATCGTTCCCCGCCCCGTGGTGCTTGGTGAAGTGTGTCGTCGTCGGTATTGTCTCGCCTCGCTCTGTCGCTCTAGTTTCCCATTCGATCAGGGCCCGCGCCGGCAAAGGCGGCGGTGACCCGGGCCACGGGGTGCTCATGTTCCCCGACCCACACGATACGGGGATCTCGCCGGAACCAGGCCCATTGCCGCCGGGCGAACACCCGGGTGCGCCGGATCGCCTCGGACAGTGCGGCGTCCAGGGTCACGTCCCCTTCCAGATGGGACAGCAGCTCGCGATAGCCGAGCGCCTGGCGGGCCGTGCGCGACAGACCCCCGGGCCGGGCGGCCAGCGATCGGACCTCGTCCAAAAAACCGGCCTCCATCTGGGCATGGATCCGTTTCTCGATCCGTTGATCGAAGTCGGCGGCCAGAGGGAGCCCGATGAGGGCGAACTGCGTGGGGGGATAGGCGTCCAGCCCGGGGCCGAACGTCGAGAACGGCCGGCCCGAGCCCAGCGTGACTTCCAGTGCCCGGACGATCCTGCGGCGATTGGTGGGCTCCATGCGGCCCGCGGCCACTGGATCGAGATCGGCCAATCGGTCGTACAGGGCGGCGAGGGCCCGGCGGGATTCGGGGCTGTCGATCGGCCCCGACCCATCCAGCTCGGCGACCAAGCCCGCAGCCACGTCGGGGAACCGGCCGGGAAAGGTGAGGTCATCGATGAGCGAGCGGAGGTACAGCCCCGTCCCCCCGACCAGCAGGGAGCGATGGCCTCGTTCGGTGATCCCGTCCAGCACCGAGCGGGCCGCCGCTTGGAACTGCTGGACGGTGAACTCGTGGGACGGGTCGACCAGGTCGACCAAGTGGTACGGCACCTCCGACCGCACCGCGGCGGTCGGCTTGGCCGTCCCGATGTCCATGCCCCGGTACACCGCCATCGAGTCCACCGACACCAGTTCGACCGGGGAATCCGACCCCAGTGCTTCACGAGCCACCTCGAGGGCCAGTGCGGACTTGCCTGATGCTGTGGGACCGACGAGGGCAACCGAACAGCGGGAGCCGACCGAACGCAAGCCGTCCTCGAAGGAGTCCACGGCCAGCGGGGTCAACCGGCTGCGACGGGAATGCGGGTTCGATGACGCGGCCGACCGATCACGTCGACGAGCTCCCCGACCAGGTGATGGGGAGCGGCCCCGGTGACCCTGACCGTGGCATACGACCCTGGGGCCACGCGCCGGTCAGCCACCGGAGCGAAGTGCACCAACTTGTTCTGGCCGGTCCGTCCGGTGGTCACCGATGTGTCCCGCTTCGACGGGCCCTCGACCAGAACCTCCTCCACCTGCCCGATCCGGGCTCGGTGCTTGGCCAGGGCTGAGCGCTCCACCACTACGCGCAAGCGCTCGAAGCGCTCGGCCACCACATCCTCGGGGACGAACTGATCTTCCATCTCGGCCGCACGGGTGCCCGGTCGCGGCGAGAAGATGAAGGTGTAGGCACTGTCGTACTCCGCCTCGGCGGCCACCTCAAGGGTGGACTCGAAGTCCAGGTCGGACTCGCCGGGAAAGCCCACGATCAAGTCGGTCGTTACAGCCAGGTCGGGGATGGAAGCCCGAGCGGCGGCCAGTCGGGCCAGGTAACGCTCGGCCGTGTAGCCCCGTCGCATGGCCGACAGGGTGCGGTCGCTTCCGGCCTGCAGCGGGAGGTGGAGGTGGTTGCACACGGCTGGGGTCTCGGCCATGGCCGCGATCGTCTCGGGACGCAGGTCCTTGGGGTGTGGGCTGGTGAAGCGGACCCGGCTGATGCCGTCCACCGCGCCGACCGACCGGAGCAGGTCGGCAAAGAGCGGTCGCCGCCTGGTCAGGTCGCGGCCGTAGGAATTGACGTTCTGGCCCAACAAGGTGACCTCGGAGACGCCCCGGTCGGCCAGGACCTCGACTTCGGTCACGAGCTCGGCGAAGGGTCGCGACACCTCGCCGCCGCGTACCGACGGAACGATGCAAAAGGCGCACGAGTTGTCGCACCCGATCTGGATGGTGACCCACGCCGCATAGGGAAGATCCCGGACGGCGGACAGCGCGGCGGCGCTCGATCCGGCCGTGGCCGGATCGGCCTCGGGCAGGGGCTCGTCGAGGATCTCCATCAACGGGCCCGACTCGGCCGCCCGGCGCAACAAGGCTGGCGCTCGACCCAAGTTGTGGGTGCCGAACACGACGTCCACGTGCCCCGCCCGTTGCTGGATGTGCTCGCGGTCCATCTGGGCCAGGCACCCGCCCACGGCGATCTGCATCTCCGGGCGGCTCTCGCGCAGGGACTTGAGATTGCCCAGATGTCCGTAGAACTTGTTGTCGGCGTTCTCCCGGATGCAACAGGTGTTGAGCACCACCACGTCGGCGGACTCGAGGTCGTCGGTAGCCACCAGGCCGTCGGCGGTGAGCAGCCCGGCCAGGCGCTCCGAGTCGTGGTCGTTCATCTGGCAGCCGTAGGTGCGGATGTGGAAGGTGCGAGCTGGGACACCAGCCGATCCTGGGTCGGCCGGGACGATGCCATCGGATCCGGGAACGGCGGTGCCTGCGTCATGAGACGGCGAGGTCACGAGCCTGTCGCCGTCGGCGGGAGTCATCCCCCCAGGATACGGCCCAGCAAGGAGGCGGCCCGACGGGACTACGGGTACGAGGCCTCCACCACCGTGTGGATCCCTCCACGGACCAGCCAATCGGTGATCACGGTGAGCCGCCGGGGTGCCAGGGCACTGACCAGGTCGTCGAGGATCCGGTTGGTCACGTCCTCGTGGAAAGCTCCCTCGTCCCGGTAACTCCACAAGTAGAGCTTGAGCGACTTCAGCTCCACGATCGAACGGTCGGGGACGTAGGAGATCTTGACGGTAGCGAAGTCCGGCTGGCCGGTCATGGGGCACACGCAGGTGAACTCGGGGGACTCGCAGCGCACGTGGTAGTCACGGCCCGGGTGTGGGTTGGGCACCGCCATCAGCGACTTCGACGGCTCACTGGCCACAGTGCCGCCGTCTAATGGTCGGAGTCAAAGTCGTAGAACCGATTGCCGTCGTCGGACTTGCCGCCGGTGCCCGTGGTGCCGGCCGGTGCGCCGTCCGCTTCGGGCTGGTCCCCGACCCACGTCGGTTTCCGGTCCTTCCAGAAGTCTCCCGAGCCGTTCTTGTCCACGACCAGACCATGCATATCGGGCCGCAGCAACAGCACTTCGCCGGGCACCTGCGTCTCGGCCATGACCTCTTGGGTCGCGGCCCGCACCCCAGCCCCTTCGGAACCCTTGCAGATCCCCAGCAGGGCCGGTCCGGCTCCGGACCAGCACACTGCCAATGCGCCGGCCCGAGAGAGCCCGGAGAGGAGTTGGGGTGCGGCAGGGAACAGGGGGCTGCGGTAGTCCTGGTGCAGCCGGTCCTCGGTGGCCTCGGGTAGCAATACCCGGCTATCGGCCAGCCCGGCGATCAGGAAGGCCAGTCGGCCGAGGTTGAATGCGGCACTTTCCCGGACCACTTCGGAGGGCAGGACCTGGCGCGCTTTGCTGGTGGACAGGCTCAGGTCGGGCACGATGACCACGAACACCAGACTGACGTCGAGGACCAACCGAACCACCCTGACCCCGCCTCGGACCATGGTGGCAG
>JAUTXB010000107.1 GCA_030838245.1 Acidimicrobiaceae bacterium | reverse complement strand
TATTCAACACCTACGGCCCCCGGTTGCGGCCGCGCGACGGTCGGGTGGTGTCGAACTTCATCGTGCAGGCCCTGCGCGGTGATCCCCTGACCGTGTACGGAGACGGCGAACAGACCAGGAGCCTGTGTTACGTCGACGACGAGATCGGCGGGCTGCTCGCCTTGTTGGACTCGGACCTCACCGGCCCGGTGAACATCGGGAATCCCGATGAGCACACCGTGTTGGAGCTGGCCCAGTTGGTCGTCGAGCTCACCGGCTCGACCTCGCCGATCGTCCACGAGCCCCTGCCGGTCGATGATCCGACTCGCCGGAAGCCGGACATCTCCCTGGCCACCAGCGCGCTCGGTTGGCGTCCGGTGGTGAAGCTCGAAGATGGTTTGATGCAGACAGCGGCATACTTCTCGGACCCCGGCCATGACGGCGGGGGTGCTTCGGCGAGCGCCGGCAGCCCTCAGGACAGGGTCGGCGGACAGAAAGGTCACGGCTGATGATGAGCACGACGAATGGCATGGGCGGTGGGGAGGGAGCCCCCGATGCTCCGGTTCCCGCCCGCGAGTACCGGACACTGACCGTCATCGTCCCCGTGTTCAACGAGCGGACGACGGTGGCCGAGATCATCCGACGGATCCGGGCGGTCGACATCCCGCTCACCGTTGATGTGATCGCCGTGGACGACGGGTCGTCGGACGGCACGGACAAGGTGCTCGCCGCACTGGAAGACTCGACGGTCCGGGTGCTCACCCACCCGGTCAACCGGGGCAAAGGAGCGGCCATCCGCAGCGGGCTGGCCGTGGCCCGCGGCGATCTCATCCTCATCCAAGACGCTGACCTCGAGTACGACCCGGAGGACTGGCCCCGCCTCTTGGACCCGATCCTTCGGGGCAAGGCTCGAGTCGTCTATGGCAGCCGGTTCACCGGCGAGCGGAAGAACATGCTGCCGCTCCACTGGATCGGCAACCGCTTCTTGTCCCTGGTGACCAACGTGCTGTACTCCTCGACCCTGTCGGACATGGAGACCTGCTACAAGCTCTTCGACCGGCAGGCCATCGAAGGGATCACCGTGCAATCCGATCGGTTCGACTTCGAGCCCGAGATCACGGCCAAGGTGCTCCGTCGAGGGTTCAGGATCTACGAGGTGCCCATCTCCTATGCCGGCCGTGAGGCCACCGAGGGCAAGAAGATCACCTGGCGGGACGGATTCGGCGCGCTGAAAGCGCTGATCAAGTTCCGATTCACCCGGCTCGATCCGTGAGCGTGTCGGCTGGGGGCGCCGAGGACACCGCCCCGCCAGCCGCCCCGCCAGCCGCCGACCGGAGAGCCGCCGACCGGGTCGCCGCCGTCGTCGTCAACTTCGAGTCGGGCTCGGCCCTGACCGAGTGCCTCCGAACGCTGGTATCCGAGGAGGCGGCCGAGGTGGTCGTCGTCGACAACGGCTCCGCCGACGGGTCGCTGGACCAGGGCCGCCGGGCCTTCCCCTCGGTCGAGGTGGTCGTCCCGGGTCGGAACCTCGGGTACGGTGCCGCCGCCAACCGAGGTGTCGCGGCCACCACCGCCGAGCTGGTCCTGGTGTGCAATTCCGACTTGTCCGTCCATCCCGGCGCCATGGGCGCCCTGGTGGCCACCCTCGACGAACAGCCCGAAGTGGCGGTGGTGGGCCCGTTGATCCGCACGCCGGCCGGGGACCGGTACCCGTCGGCCCGTCGATTTCCGTCCCTCGTCGACGCCGCTGGTCATGCCCTCTTGGGGCTGTTCGTGCCCGACAACCGGTTCACCAGGAACTACCAACGGAGCGACGTGGCCGTGGCCGGCGGCTCGGCCCAGGTGGTCGACTGGTTGTCCGGGGCCTGCTTCCTTGTCCGCCGGTCGGCCTTCGAGGCCGTCGGCGGGTTCGACGAGGCGTACTTCATGTACGCCGAGGACGCCGACCTGTGCTGGAGACTGGCCCGCGCCGGCTGGAAGGCGATCTATACGCCCACGGCAGAGGTGCTCCACATCCAAGGTGTCTCCACCGACCATCACCCCTATCGGATGATCGTCGAGCACCATCGGTCGCTCCTCCGGTTCGCCTGGCGGTCGACGTCAGGGTGGAGGCGGCTGTTGTTACCGCTGGTGACGGTGGGAATCTGTGGGCGCGGCGCTCTGGCCGGCCTTCGCCGCCTGTCGGCCCGTTGAGCTGGTCGATCACGCTTGTCGAGCAGTGAAAGGGCGACCGATCGGCGCCGTCGGGCGTGCCGGGCCAACGGGCGCCAGGTTGTAGGGTGTCGTCCCGATGGCCAGCGACTCGACAGGCAAATGGGTGGCGCGTGCCGCGTCCACCGGTGGGGGCCGCACCTATCGCGGCCAGGCACCGATCAATTGGTACGCCAGCCTGGCCGTCATCGTGATCGTGGGTCTCCTCCTGGTCGGATTCAGCCGCTACCAGCGCACCCATCCGAACACTTCGTCGGCGGGCGCACCGACCACGTCGGACACGTGGCACGTGGCTCTGGGCATCGACGTGTGCGGAACCATGCAGCCCAATCTCCCCGCCGATACCAGCACAACCTCCGGCCTCACCACCGACGGCACCGGGGTCGTCACGGTGTCTCCGAAGAACAAGTCGGAGTCGGGTGGCAATGCCACGCTCGGCAAGTTCGTCTCGGAGTACAAGGGCCTCACCCTCACCTCGACGACCTTCCAGTATCCCGGTAAGAAGGTCATGTCCAACGGACAGACGTGCGCCAATGGAACTCCCCAAGCGGGCAAGCAAGCGTTCGTCGTTGTGAAGACGTGGCCCAATTTCGAGTCGAAGACGGGTACGGAGGTGAGTGGCAATCCAACGGAGGTCAAGTTGGCCAACAACCAGATGATCACCATTGCCTTCGTGGCCGCCGGTGCGAACGTGCCCATGCCGCCGGCTTCGACGATCACCAGCCTCATCACCGCAGCTTCGGGCGCCTCGACGACCACGACCACGGCGCCGACTTCGGCGACCACGGCCCCGACCACCACGGCACCCACCACCGCGACCACGGCGCCCACGGCGACGACGGCACCGCCTGCCACCACGACGCCCACTACCGCGGTTGCGCCTACTACCACGGCACCGGCCGGGACGAGCGGAACCACGAAGTGAGAGCCGTCGTCCTTGTGGGCGGCGAGGGGACGAGACTTCGCCCCCTGACGCTGACCACTCCCAAGCAAATGCTCCCGGTGATGGAGCAACCCATGATCGAGCGGGTTCTGGGCCAGCTGGCTGCCCACGGGATCGAAGACGCCGTCCTGTCGCTCGGCTACCGGCCCGACGCGTTCATCAACGCCTACCCCGATGGGTCAGCCGGTGGTGTTCGCCTGTCCTATGCCGTGGAGCCCGAGCCGCTCGATACCGCCGGAGCCATTCGGTTCGCCGCCGACCATGCCGGGGTCGACGAGACCTTCGTGGTCGTCAACGGAGACGTGCTCACCGACCTCGACATCACCGCCCTGGTCGACTTCCATCGCAGTCACCGGGCCGAGGCCACCATCAGCCTGACTCCGGTGGACGATCCGTCGTCCTACGGCGTGGTCCCGACGGACGCCCAGGGCAAGGTCGAGGCGTTCATCGAGAAGCCGCCGCGCGACGAGGTGCCGACCAACCTGATCAACGCCGGGACCTACGTGCTCGAGCCCGAGGTGCTGGCCCGCATCCCCAAGGGTCGACGGGTCTCGATCGAGCGCGAGACGTTCCCGTCGCTGGTGGAGGCGGGAACGCTGTTCGCCCTGGGCTCCGACGTGTACTGGATCGACACCGGGACACCGGCCTCGTACCTGCGTGCCCACCTTGACCTCTTGCTCGGACGGCGCGGCATAGTGCCGGCTCCGGGTGCCGCCCTCGACCCGGGAGTGGGGGATGGGGTGTGGGTGACCGGCGACGTATCCGCCGAGGGTGCCGCGGTGACCGGCTCACTGCTGGCCTCGGGCGCAAGGCTCGAGCCCGGTGCGGTGGTTGGCGGCTCGGTGATCGGGAGTGGTGCCATTGTCGAGGAGGGGGCGACCGTGCTCGGCTCGGTGCTCCTCCCCGGTTCTCGGGTAGCGGCGCGGGCCACGGTGGAAGGCTCGATCGTCGGGCCGGGCGCTACCATCGGTCAACGATGCTCGATACGACCGCTCTCCGTCATCGGTGCCGATGTGGTGATGCCGTCCGGGTCGATCGCCGACGGCGAGCGTGTCCCTTCTGGAGCCTGAGCACGTGCGCGCCATAGTCACCGGGGGCGCGGGGTTCATCGGCTCCACCCTGGTCGATCGCTTGTTGGCCGAGGGCCATTCCGTCGACGTGGTCGACAATCTCTCGACCGGGTCGCTGGGCAACCTGACCGACGCCCGGTCGGCCGCCGGGCGCAATCTGACCTTTCACAACCTCGATGTGCGCTCGACCGAGATCGTCGACCTCATGGTGAAGCGTCGGCCCGAGGTGGTCTTCCATCTGGCCGCCCAAGCCGACGTGCGCGTCTCGGTGGCCCAACCGGTGTTCGATGCCGACGTCAACCTGCTCGGCACCCTCCGGGTGCTCGAGGGTGCGCGCGCTGCGGCATCGAGTCGCGTGGTGTTCGCGGCCAGCGGGGGCACCCTGTACGGCGAGCCCGATCCGGCCGATCTGCCCGTAACCGAGTCGCACGCCCACCGACCGCTGTCGCCCTACGGGGTGTCGAAGAAGGCGGCCATCGACTATCTCGTGGCCTACCGGGAGCTGCACTCACTCGAGTTCTCGGCCCTGGCCCTGGCCAATGTGTACGGGCCCCGCCAGGATCCCCACGGCGAGGCCGGGGTGGTGGCTATCTTCGCCGAGCGCCTGTTGCGGGGTCAGCCGGTGACCATCTTCGGCGATGGCGAGCAGACCCGGGACTTCGTGTACGTCGACGACGTGGTCGACGCATTCGTCCGCGGGGCCACCAGGGGCGGGGGGCTGGTCTGCAACATCGGCACCGGCACCGAGACGTCGGTCAACGAGCTGTACGCCGAGATGGTCAATCAGGCCGGTATCGAGGACAGCGCCACCCACGCGCCCATGCGACAGGGCGAGGTCATGCGGAGCAGCCTCGACCCGGGCCGCGCCGGCATCCAGCTGGGCTGGAAGCCATGGACCAGCCTGGCCGACGGCACAGGCGCGGTGCTCGATTTCATACGGCACCGGCTGGGCGACGAACCCTGATCGGAGCGCGTCCACCGAGGGGGTGCAACCGGTCGGGGCCCAGGATCAACTAAGGTGGGGTAGCCCTGGTGCGCGATGAGTCGTGACTGACTCGCTTCTTTCTTCTTTCTGCGCTCCGTACTCAGTTACTTATCGCACGAAAGCGCGCCCATATGCCTCCCTCCTTCGCCGACCTCGGCGTCCCCTCTGACCTCGTCGCCGCCCTCGAGCGACGATCGATCACCACCCCGTTCCCCATTCAGGCCATGACCGTGCCCGATGCCCTGGCCGGACGCGACATCTGCGGCAAGGCCCCCACCGGCTCCGGGAAGACGCTGGCCTTCGGCCTCGGCGCCATCACCCGCCTCAAGGGCAAGGCCTCTCGACCCGGACATCCGAGGGTTCTGGTGCTCACACCGACCCGCGAGCTGTGCGCCCAGGTGGCCACCGAGATCGAGATACTGGCGTCTGCTCGCAACCTTCGGGTGGCCTCGTTCTATGGCGGCGTGGGCTATGGCCCGCAGCTGAAGTCCCTGTCCAAGGGGGTCGATGTGGCCGTGGCCTGTCCTGGGCGGCTCACAGACCTGATCGAGCGTCGCAGCATCCACCTCGACAACGTCGAGATCGTGGTCATCGACGAGGCCGATCGGATGGCCGACATGGGGTTCCTCCCCGACGTCCGCCGGCTGCTCGACAAGACACCGGAGAGCCGGCAGACCCTCTTGTTCTCGGCCACCCTGGACGGCGACATCGACGTCCTGGTGCGCCGCTACCAGAAAAAGCCGGCCCGCCACGAGATCGAGGCGACCAAGGAGAGCATCTCCCTGGCCCACCACGTGTTCTGGAAAGTGGCGGCCGGAGATCGGCTGGGGACGGCGGCGGACATCGTCACGGCGTCGGGACCCACCATCATCTTCTGTCGGACCAAGCACGCCACCGACCGGATGGCCCGTCAGCTCGACACCCGCGGTGTCCGGGCGGCGGCAATCCACGGGGACCGCAGCCAAAAGCAGCGCGAGCGTGCCCTGGCCTCGTTCATGCGGGGGGATGTGGACGCCCTGGTGGCCACCGACGTCGCCGCGCGGGGCATCCACGTAGACGGGGTCACGGCCGTCATCCATTTCGACCCGCCGGCCGATGCCAAGGACTACGTGCACCGCTCCGGCCGGACGGCCCGGGCCGGTGCGTCGGGGGTCGTGGTGAGCCTGGTCACCCCGGACAAGTCGGGAGCGGTCAAGAGGCTGCAGCGTGACCTGGGTGTGGCCACCGTCACCGGTGCGCCCGACCTCTCGGCCCTGGCCGCCGTCCTGGGCGAGGGCTCGGTCGAGTCGGTCAGGAAGACCCGGGCCGAGCGCGACGCACGAGTCCGCCACCGCGGCTTCGAGGACACCGATCGCAACCGAGGGCCCAACCGATCCGGCTCCGGCTCCTCAACGGGTGGGACGCCCCATCGGAAGAAGCGCCCCGGTGACGGTGCGCCCAAGCGGACCGGCTGGTCGGGAGCGACGACGTCGTCGCCCCGGCGGCCCGATCGCGACTCGAGCTGGCCGGCCGACGGGAAGCCGCCGCGTGGGCGCCGTCCCGGTGAGGGCGCCTCGGCGTCGAAGCCCGGCGCGCCGTCACGGCCCAACCGTCATCTCAAGGCGGGTTCCGGCACCAAGAAGCGGGGTCCGAAGCAGGGCTACAGCCGCTAGCGGCACGTGATCGGCCAGCCGGACGGAGTCGGTTCTGGCTATGACCCACGTGTCAGGGGCCTACAGTCTGAGGATGGCATCAGACACCAAGCCGACCGTCACCATCCCCTCCGAGCAGCCGCCGAGCGAGCTGACCATCGAGGAGATCGAGGAAGGCGCGGGGCCCGAGGCGCAGCCCGGGTCCGAGGTCCAGGTGCACTACGTGGGCGTGGCCTGGTCGAACGGAAGCGAGTTCGACTCGTCGTGGGATCGCAACGAGCACTTCGAGTTCCCGCTGGGGGCCGGGCACGTGATCGCCGGCTGGGACCAGGGTGTCGCCGGCATGCGGGTGGGCGGTCGCCGTCGGCTGACCATCCCGCCCCATCTGGGCTACGGCTCACGAGGGGCCGGAGGTGCCATCGGCCCCGATGAGACGCTGGTGTTCGTCGTCGATCTGGTGGGGATTCGCTGAGCTAGGCGCTCTCAGGGTACTGAACCAGCCAGCGCTCAACGAAACAGATCTTCACCTGGCGGCCGCACGATCTCGCTGGCCACCGACGCCGGTCGCAGCCATGCCGGGTCGACCCCGCGCACGATGGCGGCCGGCACGCCGCGGTCTTTGCCCATGACCAGTTCGGCCGCAGAGGCCAGCTCGTCGGCGACGCACACCTCGGTGGCTTCGAGCACCCGGCCCGAGGCGTCCAGCGTCCCCTTGAGGTCGATGACACCGGCCACGCCGGCGATACCGATGGCGACGTCGGTGACCCCCTTGCGCCAGGGGCGCCCGAAAGTGTCGGAGATGACCACCCCGACCGAGATGCCGTGACGGTGGTGCAGCGCGTCGCGGATGCGTCGAGCCGAGCGGTCCGAGTCAACCGGCAAGAGGGCGGCAGTACCGGCGTCGACGTTGGACAGGTCCACACCGGCGTTGGCGCAGATGAACCCGTGACTGGTCTCGGCGATGATCAGCTCGTCGCGACGGCGCAGGATCCGCACCGACTCCGACTCGACCAGCCTCGTCTTGGCCGTGGGGTCATCGGGGTCGATCGCCACCAGCCGACCCTCGGCCTTGGACACCACCTTCTGGGTCACCACCAGCACGTCCCCGTCTTGCGCTGACATACCGGCAGCGGCGACAAGCAGTTCGGCCAGGTCGTCGCCGGGGCGTACCTCGCCCATGCCCGTGACGGGGATCACCGACAGGGTCGTCGCCGGCTGCGACGCACCGGTCTGCTCCTCTCCGGCCCTTTGTGAGCCGGACGGGGCAACGCTCTCGTCGCTAGGCAACTCAGGCATCGTGAGCTCCGAGGACGGTTCGGGCCAGTTCGGCGGCCCGTTCGACGGTGGACATGATGGTGGGGGCCACGATGCAGCGCACCCCCTCGGCCTCGACCGCCTCGGCCAGCGCCGCGTCGGCCTCGTCGATGACCAGCGTGCCCACCCATGAGGCGTACCAGCGGGCCACCCCGACCACGGAGGCCTCGAACCCGAGCTCGGTGAGCAGGCGGTCGGCCGGGCCCTTGAGCGCTGCACCGGCCACGATGGGGGAGATGCCCACCGTCTGGTCGCGGCGTGACAGCAGCGCCTGGCGGACACCGGGCACGGCCAGGAGCGGGCCGATCGACACCACCGGGTTGGACGGGCAGACCACGATGGACGAGGCGTCGGCGATGGCCTCGAGTACTCCGGGGGCTGGTCGGGCCGACTCGGCGCCCTCGAAGCGGACCCTGGAGACGGCCACGTCGTGGTGCAGGTGGACGAAGTACTCCTGGAAGGCCACTTCGGGCCCGTCGGCCAGCTGCAGCCGGGTGCGGACGGGATCGTCCGACACGGGAACCAAGCGCACTTCGACGCCCCAGGCTCGGGCCAGGTGGGTGGTGACCTCGCTCAGCGTGTCGCCCTCGGCCAGGCGCTGCGTACGGAAGCAATGGGTGGCGAGATCCTTGTCGCCCAAGCGGAACCACGTGACGCCGCCCAGTCGCTCCAGTGCCTCCATCACCGTCCACGACTCCCCGGTCAGACCCCATCCTGTCTCGGCGTTGATGGCGCCGGCCAGGGTGTAGAGCACCGTGTCGAGGTCGGGCGAGATGTGGAGGC
>JAUTXB010000083.1 GCA_030838245.1 Acidimicrobiaceae bacterium | reverse complement strand
CATCTCTGGATTCGGCGATCCACGGAAGCAGCGACTTGCACCTCCCACACCTGGGTAGGCCTGTGGCAGACCATGGGACCCGGTTCTTCGTCCCGCAGGTTGCGCACCGAACCACGGTCGACTCGGACGAACTCACGCCGCCGCGCCCTCGGCGTTCGGAGCCTCAATCGAAACGGTCAGGCCGTCTTCGCCGTAATCGAGCCGTACCTCGCCCCCCTCGATGGGATCTGATCCCAGCAGTGCCCTGGCCACCTGAGTCTCGACCTGATGGGCGATGAAGCGCCGCAAGGGCCGAGCCCCGTAGACCGGGTCGAATCCTTGCTGGGCTATGAGGTGCCGGGCCGCCGGGGTCACCGTCAGGCTCAGGCGACGCTCGACCAGGCGCTGGCCGAGGTCGTTGAGCAATAGCTCAACGATTCGCTCGATCTCCGAAAGGGTGAGCGGCTTGAAGAGGACGACGTCATCCAGCCGGTTGAGGAACTCTGGCCTGAACCGGCGGGCTAGCTCGCCCATGACCAGCTCACGGGCATCAGGCTTGATCTCCCCCGAATCGCTGACCCCTTCCAACAGGTACTCGGAGCCGATATTTGAGGTCATGACCAGCACCGTGTTGCGAAAATCGACCGTTCGACCCTTCCCGTCGGTCAGCCGACCATCGTCGAGCACTTGCAAGAGGCTGTTGAACACATCGGGGTGAGCCTTTTCGATCTCGTCGAACAGCACCACCGAGTACGGCTTGCGCCGTACCGCCTCGCTCAGCTGGCCACCTTCCTCGTAGCCAACATAACCAGGTGGAGCACCGATCAGCCGGCTGACGGTGTGCTGCTCCTGGTATTCCGTCATATCCAACCGGATCATGTTCTCATCGGTGTCGAACAAGGTGGCGGTCAGTGCCCTCGCCAACTCGGTCTTGCCGACCCCGGTCGGACCGAGAAAGATGAACGACCCGACCGGCCGGGATGGATCGGCGATCCCGGCTCTCGATCGGACGATGGCGTCGGTGACCGCCTGCACCGCCTCGTCCTGACCGACCACCCGCTCGTGGAGGATGTGATCGAGGCGCAACAGCTTGTCCCGTTCGCTCTCTTCCAATCGGCTGACTGGAATACCTGTCCACCGTGCCACGATTAGGGCGATCTCCTCTTCGGTGACCACCTCTCGGAGCAAGCGGCGAGTCCCGTGCTTCTTGCCCAATAGGGTCTCTTCGGCCTCGAGTCGTCGCTCCAGCTCGGGCAACGTGGCATGCCGGAGCTCGGCCGCTCCGTTGAGATCGTAGGCCCGCTCGGCCTCCTCGGCTCGGCGTCGTACCTGCTCGATCTCCTGGCGGAGGTCTTGGACCTTGTGGAGGGCCTGGCGCTCAGCCTCCCACTGGGCCCTCATCGCATCGGCCTCCGACCGTAGGTCGGCCAGCTCCCGACGCAGCTCGGACAGCCGCTCCTCACTGGCCACGTCCTCGTCTTTGGCCAGCGCGGCCTCCTCGATCTCCAGGCGCATGACCCGCCGGGTGAGCTCGTCGAGCTCGGCGGGCATGGAGTCGATCTCGGTGCGGAGCATGGCGCACGCCTCGTCTACGAGATCGATGGCCTTGTCGGGAAGGAAGCGACCCGAAATGTACCGGTGGCTGAGTCGAACCGACGAGACGAGAGCACTATCTTGGATCTTGACGCCGTGAAAGACCTCCAGGCGCTCTCGAAGCCCTCGCATGATGGAAATGGCGTCCTCAACGGAAGGTTCGTCCACCATCAAGGTCTGGAACCGCCGCTCCAGGGCCGCATCCTTTTCGATGTGCCGTCGGTACTCGTCGATCGTCGTGGCCCCGATCATGTGCAGCTCACCTCGAGCCAGCATCGGCTTCAGCATGTTGCCGGCATCCATGGCGCCCTCAGCGGCGCCGGCCCCGACCACGGTGTGCAGCTCGTCGACGAACATCAGCAGTCGGCCCTCGGCCGCCTTCACCTCGGCCAGCACGGCCTTCAGTCGCTCCTCGAACTCGCCGCGATACTTGGCCCCAGCGACCAGGGACCCCATATCCAGGGCGAACACCGTCCGGTCCCGAAGGCCTTCGGGTACATCACCGTTGTGAATGCGTTGGGCCAACCCCTCGACGATGGCCGTCTTGCCCACGCCGGGATCGCCGATCAGTACTGGGTTGTTCTTCGACTTGCGAGAGAGGATCTGGATGACCCGGCGGATCTCGGCGTCACGACCGATGACCGGGTCAAGACGCCCGGCGCGCGCCTCTGCCACCAGATCTACCCCGTACTTGGCCAAGGCTTCATAGGCACCCTCGGGCGTGGCCGAGGTCACCCGTTGATGCCCTCGGACCGCCGACAACGCCTCCAGGAACCCTTCGAGGGTCACACCCTGCTCATTGAGGTGGCGGCCGGCTGCACCGGCGGGCCCCTCCCGGAGCAAGGCGATGACCAGGTGTTCCACTGATACATACTCATCACCCAAGCGTTCCGCCTCCTGCTCGGCGGTATCGAACAAGCGTGACAGGCGTTGGGTGACAAACACCTGCCCGGGGGCGGCTCCCGGTCCAGAAACCCGGGGACGATTGCCCAGGTCCCGCTCTACCGATGCACGCAGTGCCGCTACGTCGGCTCCGACATGGCTGAGAAGCTGGGAGACGAGTCCCTCGGGCTGGTCGATCAACGACACGAGCAGGTGCTCGCTGTCAACCTCAGTGTGGCCAAGCCGCATCGCCAGGCTCTGGGCGTCGTGCAGCGCTTCCTGTGACTTCTGGGTCAAACGGTCCGGATTCATGGTCGGCCTCCCACGGGATAAGACCGCACCTCCAGTGCGGCTTCGAGCTCGGCGATTCGGTCAAGAAGGTCAATGACCACCCCGACAGCGGTGTAGTTGATGGCGAGCCCGGCTCGCAGCCGCCGTATCCGGGCCACGGTGGCGAGCTCTCGAGGCGAGAACTGAAGCGCCCCCGACGCATCCTGGCTCGCGTCGAGCAGACCGAGTGAAACAAATCGGCGCACCAACTCGGGGTGAAGTCCCGCCACCAGCGCGAACGACTCAGTGCTCAACAACGGCACCGGCACGAGGGCCACAGTCATCGACGCCGCCTCGGATCGAACGAGGACGTCTTGGCCAACTCCTCGAACAGTCTCCGCTCGTCATCGGTCAACGAGCGCGGGACCCTGATGCGTATCTCAGCGAGCACATCTCCGGCGTCGCCACGAGGGTTTGGCATGCCGCGATGGCGAAGTCGAACTCGACGACCGCTTGAGCTTCCCGCTGGGACTCGCATCTGGACCTCCCCGCCGGGCGTCTCGACGGGAACGGAGGCCCCCAGAGCCGCTTCCCACGGCGAGACGGGCACATCGACGTGCACGTTCCGCCCTTCGAGACGAAACCGGGGATGGGGCCTCACTCGCACGATCAGGTAGAGATCACCATTCGAGCCCTGACCGCTCCCGAGCCCCCCTTGGCCGGCCAAACGGATGCGCTGGCCGTCGACCACGCCCGCCGGGATGGTTACCTGCAGGTCTCGGTTGCCATCTGGACCGGAGAGGGTGATGCGGCGTCTACCCCCCCGGAACGCTTCGTCGAAGGACACTTCGACCTCGGTCTCCTGGTCGGCACCGGCCACAGACCCCCAGCCCGATCGTGGGGTGGTCTCGAAGAGGTCGCGAAACAGGTCCCCCATATCCACGCCCTGACCCCCGAAATCGGCACCCCCCCAGGAGCCGGTCGGTGAGCTGCGTGCCCGGCGACTTCGGCGAGACCCGGTAGGAGCGCCGGACCGAGCCTGTGCCCACGTCGATGGGTCTACACCTTCGGGTACGTGACGGAAGTCGTGCCCGAAGGCGTCATAGCGCTTGCGGGACTCCGGATCGGACAGGACGTCGTAGGCCTCTGACACCTCGGCAAATCGACCTTCGGCTGCTGGGTCCTTGTTGACATCGGGATGGTAGGTCCGGGCCAGCTTGCGATACGCCCGCTGGATCTCCTCCGGGCTCGCATCCCGCCCAATGCCGAGCACCTCATAGAAATCCCGACGCATCGTCTGGTCAGCCATCACGCCCCTCGCGAGACGATCACCCCGGCCGGTCGAAGTGTGGCACCCGGGGCGTCGTACCCCGGACGCACGACCGCCAACACGGTCCCGGGTTCCCCCTCGCCGTCCAGGACACCGACCGCCTCGTGTCGGCTCGGATCGAAGGGTTTGCCGATGTCGTCGAACCGGTGGAAGCCCAGGCCGGCCAGCAGCGAGAGGGCCTGGTCGCGAACAGCCCGTACCCCCTCGACGAGAGCTCCATCGTCGGTGCCGGCGTGTTGGATAGCACGATCCAGATCGTCCACGATGGGCAGCCACAGAGCAGCCATGTCGGCCCGCTCGGCCGAACGAACCCGGGCAAGCTCTCGCTCCGATCGCTTACGGAGATTGTCGAGATCAGCGAGGGCCCGCCGGAGCGGCACGTCGAGGTCGGTCTCGACCGGCCCGGTGCGCACCGACTGATCGTTGGTCAACTCAGGGTCGGTATGGCCCGATTGCGGTCCTCCATCGTGGTCGGCGACGCCTCCGTCTTCCCCGTGCCGATCGAACGAGGCCTCATCGATCTCCGAGGGGTCACCGGCGACCACGGTCAGCTCACCGTGAAATCGGCATCGATCACATCGTCGTCAGAACCCTCTGCTGCCCCGGATCCGTCTGTGCCATCCCCGTCCGATCTCCCGGCCCCGAGGCCGTGGAACACCTGCTGGAGCTCGGCCGTCAGGGGCTGGATGCGTTCCATCGGAGCGTTCTCTTTCAGGGCGCTTCGGGCGTCGGCCACCAGCGTTTCGGCCCGTGCCTTCTCGTGAACGGGAACGGCGTCACCCAATTCGGCCAGCCGGCGCTCCACCTGGTACGCGGCCGAGTCCAATTCATTCCGGGCATCAATCTGCTGGCGGGCGGCGACGTCCTCTGATCGGTACCGTTCGGCATCGGCGACCATGCGATCAATCTCGCTCGAGTCGAGGTTGGCGGTGTCGCTGATGGTGATGCTCTGCTCCTTGCCGGTGTCCTTGTCTCGTGCCGACACATGCAGAATTCCATTGGCGTCGATCTCGAACATCACCTCCACTTGGGGCGTACCCCGCGGCGCCGGGCGGATTCCCTCGAGACGGAAGCGGCCGAGCACCCGATTGTCGGCCGCGCGCTCCCGTTCGCCCTGGAGGACAACGATGTCAACCGCCGATTGGTTGTCTTCGGCCGTGGTAAAGGTCTCTGAGCGCCGGGCCGGAATGGTGGTATTTCGCTCGATGACCTTGGTCATCAGGCCGCCCATCGTCTCCAGGCCAAGTGACAGTGGTGTGACGTCCAAGAGAAGGACGTCTTTGACCTCGCCCTTCAAGATGGCTGCTTGGACCGCGGCACCAATAGCGA
>JAUTXB010000310.1 GCA_030838245.1 Acidimicrobiaceae bacterium | reverse complement strand
AAGGCCCACCTGGCCGCCGCCGGGGTACCGGTCCGTCCGGCCTGACGGGCAGTCCGCCATGACGAGGCAGACGCTTTGGCCAGACGATCATCTGTGGCCAGATCCCGCTACCTGTTGGCCGACAGGGTCCGAAGCTCGGTATGGCCGATGGAGGACGTGCGGTACCGTGGGCACGTGGCATCCTCCCCGTCTGAAGCGCCGACGACCAGCCGAAACGGCTCGCCCGGCGATCCCCAAGTCCCCATAACGGTCCTCGCTGATCGTGTCCTGGTCCAGGTCAGTCAGGCCGACGGTGAGCGTCGGTCCAAGGCCGGCATCCTGATTCCGGCCACGGCCCAGGTCTCCCGGCGCCTGGCCTGGGCCGAGGCGGTGGCCGTCGGACCACACGTCCGCACGGTCAAGGTCGGGGACAAGGTGCTCTTCAACCCCGAGGATCGGTTCGAGGTCGAGGTGCAAGGCGAGGAGTACGTCATCTTGCGCGAGCGGGATATTCACGCCGTGGCCTCGGATCGGATCGATGGGGGCACCGGCCTCTACCTCTGAGCCCGACTGTCTGCATCCGTCCGATGGCACCCGAACACCGCATTCACCCGATGGCCCCGCATCAGGAGTACGACACGTGAGCACCACCTACACAGCCACCCCGATCGAGTTCAGCGACAACGAGCTCGCCCAGGTGACCTACAACGTTGACGGCCTGGTGCCCGCGATCGTGCAGGATGCCACTGACCGAGCTGTCTTGATGCTGGCCTGGATGAACGAGGATTCCTTGCGCAAGACGCTCGAGACCGGCCGCACCTGGTTCTGGAGCCGCAGCCGCCAGGAGTACTGGTGCAAGGGCGAGACGTCCGGTGACCGCCAATGGGTGCGTCAGGTCAGCTACGACTGTGACGGCGACACACTGCTTGTCCTGGTCGACCAGGAAGGGGCCGGCGCCTGCCATACCGGTGAGCGCACGTGTTTCTTCCGGGAGTTCGGCGCCTCGACGGACGCGCCACCGACGCGCCAATGATGATGGACGGCCCGGGGACGAGAACGTCAGTGACCAGCCCAGGACGGGACGGATTCCACGTCCTGGCGGCCAAGCACCGCATCGTCCCGGTCTGGCGCGAGCTGGTGGCCGACACGCTGACGCCGGTCGGGGCCTTCTTGCGCATCGTGGGTGAGGACCCCGGGTTCCTGCTCGAATCGGTCGAGGGCGGCGAGCGGTGGGGACGGTACTCGTTCATCGGTCGCAATCCGTTGGCCGTCGTGACCGCCACCGGGCGCACCGTCACCACCGCCGGGTCCCTCGACCTCGACGCCATCACCGACGGGGGAGTGACCGGCGATAAGGGGATACTTTCCGCGCTCGAGTTGATCCTCGAGGCGTTCGAATCCCCGGAGTTGCCCGATCTGCCGCCACTGCACGCCGGCCTGGTCGGCTATCTCGGCTATGACGTGGTGCGAGAGGTGGAGCACCTCCCCGATATTCCCGAGGACGATCTCGGTCATCCCGATGCCATCGTCGCGGTGATCGGCGAGCTGGCCGCGTTCGACCACTGGCGCCAGCGCGTCGTCCTTATCGAGAACGTGATCGTCGACCCCACGTGGGGCATCGATCAGCTCGATGCCGCCTTCGACGAGGCGTGCGCGCAGCTCGATACCCTCACCGCCGACTGCTTCCGTCCCATCGAAGACGTGGCCCGCCCGCTCCCCGAGCGAGGCGGCATCCCCGACGACGTGGAGCCCACCATGTCCGGCCGGCTGTACATGGACGGCGTCGAGGCGGCCAAGGAGCACGTCACCGCCGGCGATATCTTCCAGGTGGTCCTGTCCCAGCGGTTCGACCTGCCCCAGCTGGGGGCCGACCCCTTCGACGTCTACCGGGTGCTGCGGTTGGTGAACCCCAGTCCCTACCTCTACTTCCTTCGGTTCCCCGAGGTCACCGTGGTGGGCGCTTCCCCGGAGCCGATGGTTCGACTGCGGGACGGCGTCGTGATCTCGCGTCCCATCGCCGGATCGCGGCCCCGCGGTCGGACGGCCGAAGAGGACGGCAGGTTGGCCGGGGAGCTGGTCGAGGACCCCAAGGAGTGTGCCGAGCACGTCATGCTCGTCGACCTGGCCCGCAACGACGTGGGTCGTGTGGTCTCCTTCGGCACCGAGAAGATCGACGAGATGATGATCGTCGAGCGCTACAGCCACATCATGCACATGACCTCGCAGGTCTCGGGCCAGCTGGCGCCGGGCAAAGGGCCGATCGACGTCCTGCGGGCCACGTTGCCGGCGGGCACCCTTTCGGGCGCTCCCAAAGTGCGGGCCATGCAGATCATCGACGACCTGGAGCCCACCAAGCGGGGCGTCTACGGCGGGGTGGTCGGATACCTCGACTTCTCCGGCAACCTGGACACGGCCATCGCCATCCGCACCATGACTGTCTGTCCGGACGGTCGGGCATCGGTGCAAGCCGGCGCGGGGATCGTGGCCGACAGCGACCCGACCACGGAGAACGAAGAGTGTGCCCACAAGGCCGCCGCCATGCTCTCGGCGGTGGCCATGGCCCGAGCGGCCCGAGCGGCCGGAGCGGTCAGCACGGCCCGAGCGGCCGGAGCGGCCGGCCCAGCCCGAGCGGCCGGAGCGGCGAATCCATCGCAGGAGGCCCGATGAACGAGACCGACGCCGAGCTGGCTACCGACTACGACGCGCTGCGTCACGGTGTCGGCGGGGTGACCCTTCCCCGGGACGTGCTGACTGTCTCCGGAGCCGATGCCGTCGAGTACCTCCAGGGTCAGTGCAGCCAGGATGTGGCCGCCCTGTCCGAGGGCCAGACAGGCGACGCACTCCTACTCAGCCCGCAGGGGAAGGTGGACGCCATGATCCGGGTGACCCGGACGGGCCCCGACGCGTTCCACATCGACACCGATGCCGGGTCAGGCGACGCGGCACGGACCCGGCTCGAGCGGTTCCGGCTCCGCGTGAAGGTGGACATCGAGCCTCTGTCCTGGGTGTGCCTCGCCATTCGCGGCCCCGAGTCCGCTTCCGTGCCCCCGGCTTCGGAGCCGGGGGTTCTTCGCCTCCCGGTCGAGTGGCCGGGGCTCTCGGGCTTCGACCTGATCGGTCCGGCGCCCACCTTCCCAGAGGCGGTACGCCGGTGTGGGAGCGCGGCATGGGAGGCGGCCCGTATCGAGGCCGGAATCCCCGTCATGGGACGAGACGTCACCGAGAGCACCATCCCTGCCGAAGCGGGCCTGGTCGAACGGGCGGTTTCCCTCACCAAGGGGTGTTTCACCGGCCAGGAGCTGGTGGCCCGGCTCGATTCACGCGGGACCAAGGTGGCGCGGCGGATGTGTGGGATCGTGCTCGACGATCCGGAACAGGTCCCACCGGTCGGGGCCACGGTTCACACCACCGATGGTGAGCACGAAGTGGGGCGTCTGACCTCGGTGGCATGGTCGCCCGGCGTGAGTTCCACCGTCGCCCTGGCCACCCTGCAGCGGCGGGTGACGCCACCATCGCCGGTCTCTGTGCGCTGGGAGGACGACGGTCGCGCCGTCGAGGCCGGGGCCGAGGCCAAGCCGCTGCCGCTCGTCGGCTGACGGCCATCGGGCCGGGCTAACCGAAGGACCAACCAGGAACCACGCCCGTCGGCCACCCGAGGACTGGACCCCGACGTGGCATCGGTCACGACGTCGATTGCGGCGTCCACCAGGGAACCGCACCGGCCCCGGTAGTCTGGGAAGGTCATGCCCGCCTATCTCGATGACATCCTCGTTGCTCATCGCGCCCGTGCGGCTGCCGACGAGCGTGACGTAGGTTCGTTGGCGGCCCAGGCCGAAGGCGCCCCGGCCGTGCGCCCGTTCGCCCCCGCGCTTACGGCAGCCGCCGCCGACGGATCGATCGCCGTCATCTCCGAGATCAAGCGCCGTTCGCCGTCCAAGGGGGCACTCGACCTCGATCTCGACCCGGCCGCCGTGGCCGTCGACTACCAGTCTGGCGGGGCGGCATGCCTCTCTGTGCTCACCGATGGCGCCTTTTTCGGCGGCTCTCCCGCCGACCTGGCCGCAGCTCGTGCCGCGTGTTCGCTCCCCGTGCTTCGAAAGGACTTCACCGTCAGCGAGGCCGATGTGTGCGACGCCCGGATCATGGGAGCCGACGCCGTATTGTTGATCGTGGCCGCCTTGGCCGACGCCGAGCTCACCTCGTTCCTGGCCCTTGCCGGGCGCCTCGGCCTGACCGCCTTGGTCGAGGTGCACGATGCGACCGAGCTGGACCGCGCCTTGCAGGCGGGTGCCACCGTGATCGGCGTGAACCAACGCAACCTGCGGACCTTCGAGGTCGACCACGACCTTGCGCTCAGCTTGGCCAGAGCCTTTCCGGCCGGCATCGTGGGCGTGGCCGAGTCCGGAATCCGCGGCGCCGATGACGCCGCCCGCCTGGCCGATGCCGGCTACCACGCAGTGCTGGTGGGGGAGACGCTCGTTCGATCCAATGACCGTCAGGCTTCCGTGCAGGCGCTTGTCGGCGCCCGTACTGACCGCGTTCGTACCGGAGCGAACCCCGGTGCCCCAGGCCGTGACGGAGCCAATGGCTCTGCCGACCGCTCTTCGATGACGAGGTCGTGATGACCTTCATCGATCGCCTGGATGCCGTGGACGGCGTGTTCGTGAAGATCTGTGGTGTCACCTCGGAAGCTGACGCACTGTTGGCCGTGGGTATGGGGGCGGCCGCGGTGGGGTTCGTGTTCGCCCCATCGCCTCGCCAGATGACTCCTATCGCCGTGGCCGACATCACCAAGCGGCTTCCCCATGAGACGGTCACGGTCGGTGTGTTCCGGAATGAATCCCCCAGGCGGGTCATCGAGATCGCCAACCAGATCGGCCTGCATGCCGTCCAGCTCCACGGGTTGGAGTCCGCCGAGGACACCCGGTGGATACGCGAGCGAACCAGCTGCGTCATCAAGGCATTTCCCGCCGGCCATCCCTCCATCGAGCGCTTCGACGAATACGGAGCCGACCTGCTCTTGGTCGATGGGAATAGCCCCGGTTCCGGGGAAGTGTTCGACTGGCGACTGGCCGAGGGCGTGATCGATCCCGGCCGGCTCATCGTGTCCGGCGGCCTTCGTTCGGACAACGTCGGGGCGGCCATCGCCCACCTACGTCCCTGGGGTGTCGACGTGTCCTCGGGGGTCGAGGCGTCACCGGGCATAAAGGACCCGTCAAAGTTGCGATTGTTCATCGCCGCTGTCCGGGAAGCCGAGAACACGGTGGTGCGGTCGGCGGGGAGCCCCGACGACGACGTCTCCTATACGGCCGTACAGCGAGGTGCCGGCGGTGAAGCCGAGGACCTCTTCGACTGGCAGAACGAATGACAACCGAGATGACCACCGCTGGAGCCGACGCGTCCGGCAACGGCTCGCCCGGCAACGGAGCGCCCGGTGCCGGGTCGTTGATGGGAGACCCCGGCCCCACCGGCAGATTTGGTGACTTCGGGGGCCAGTTCGTTCCCGAGTCGTTAGTACCGGCCTGCCAGGAGCTCGAGGTGGCCTTCCGCTCGGCCTGGTCGGATCCCGACTTCCATCGTGAGTTCGAACAGATCCTGCGGGACTATGGCGGTCGACCCACACCGGTCACCGAGTGCACCCGGCTTTCGGAGACCTTGGGGATCCGGGTACTGCTCAAGCGTGAGGACCTGGCCCACACCGGCTCCCACAAGCTGAACAACGTGATCGGACAGGCCCTTCTGGCTCGGCGGATGGGGAAACCGCGCCTGATCGCCGAGACCGGTGCTGGCCAACACGGGGTCGCCACGGCCACAGCTGCGGCCTTGTTGGACATGGAGTGCGTCGTCTACATGGGCGAGGTGGACACGGAACGACAGGAGCTGAACGTCTTCCGGATGGAGTTGCTGGGGGCCGAGGTCCGACCGGTGTACAGCGGGAGCCGGACCCTGAAGGATGCGGTGAACGAGGCCTTGCGGGACTGGGTGGCTTCGGTGGACACCACCCACTACTGCCTCGGATCGGTCATGGGCCCCCACCCCTATCCGTGGATGGTGCGCGAGCTGCAGCGCATCGTCGGTGACGAGGCGCGGGAACAATGCCGGGCGATCCTCGACGGGTCGGTGCCCGACGTGGTGGTGGCGTGCGCCGGGGGCGGGTCCAATGCCGCGGGCACCTTTGCCGGATTCGTCGATACCTCTTCTGCGCTGGTCGCCGTCGAGGCGGCGGGCGGGGCAGCCATGCGCAATGGAATTCCGGGCATCCTGCACGGGATGCGGTCGAACCTCATGCAGGACGAGGCCGGTCAGATCCTCGAGGCCGAGTCGATCTCGGCCGGCCTCGATTACCCGGGGATCGGTCCCGAACACGCCCACCTGGCCGCCATCGGGAGGGCCACATACACGACGGCCGACGACGCCGAGGTACTCGACGCATTCCGACTGCTGGCCCGATCCGAGGGGATCATCCCCGCCCTCGAGTCCGCCCACGCCCTGGCCTGGGTCCATCGAGCGGCGGGCAAGGAGATCCCGCACGGCTCGACCGTCCTGATCACCCTGTCGGGTCGGGGCGACAAGGATGTGGCCCAGGTCCGGGAGATCCTCGAGGCGGTGGACCCTCATGGTGCTGGCTGAGGCGACGCACTCCCCAGGGCGACTGGAAACCGTGCTGAGGGATCGTCGGAATGCGGGGCACAAACTGCTGATCCCGTATGTCACCGGGGGCATGGACGAGACGTGGCTGCTGACCATCGAGGCCCTGGCCGGCGCCGGCGCCGATGCCATCGAGGTGGGGATTCCGTTCTCCGATCCGATGATCGACGGCCCCACCGTCCAGGCTGCATCCCTTCGGGCGTTGGAGCGCGGTACGACACCCGATGGAATCCTGGCCGACCTGAGCCGCTTGGAGATAGGCATCCCACTGGTGGTCATGACCTACTACAACCTGGTCTACCGGGCCGGCCATCGACGTCTGGCCAGTTCTCTGGTCACGTCCGGGGTGAGCGGGGCGATCGTGCCCGACCTGTCGCTAGAGGAGCTCGGGCCCTGGGCCGCGGCCGCCGACGAGGCCGGGGTGGAGACTGTGCTCCTGGTGGCGCCGTCGACTCCCGAGGAGCGCATCTCGGCCATCGCCCGACGATCACGGGGATTCGTCTACGGGGTGGGTCGCATGGGCGTAACCGGCGAACAGGCAGAGCTGGCCAGTTCCGCCCGGGAGGTCGCCGGTCGGATCAGGGCGGTGACGGACATGCCGGCGTGCATCGGGATCGGGATTTCGACACCGGACCAGGCCAAGACGGTATGCGAAGTGGCCGACGGCGTGATCGTCGGGTCCGCGTTGGTGCGACGGCTGCTCGAAGGTCAGGGTCCCGAGGGGGCAGCCGAGTTTGTCGGCGCCCTCCGAGAGGCACTCGACGCCGGCTGATTCCACGCCGCGGGTCATGGAGCCGATCGGTGACCAGTAGATCGGTGACCAGTAGATCAGCGGACAACCGACCGGTGAACAACCGACCGGTGAACAACCGACCGGTGAACAACCGATCAGCGGGCAGCCGATCAGCGGTGGTGGCGAGTGCGGGGGCGACGACGCCGAAGCTGGGAGCCGAGTGCCAACCGGGCCCGGCGACGTCCTGCGTGGCGGTCGTGCATTCGCCGACGGATGAGGTCGCGACGTTCCTGCAGCTCCCGAAAGGTGATCCGATCCGATGGATCGGTGTACCCGATCGCTGCTCGGTAGCCGTCGAGGTCAACAGGAATGTCCGACAGCTCGACTCCCATCTCCCGGGCGATCCGCTCCCCGTGGTTCTCGGAGAAGTAAGTCACGATGGCCAGAACTTCGCCGAGAATGTCCACGTCAGGCGCCATGATGGCCATCGAGCCGTTCAAGAACAGCAGGTTCTTTACAAAGAGCATGAGCTCCTTAGGCAACTTGGCGCCATATCCCAACAGGGCCTTGGTCACGTCCCGGAGCTGATCGGCCATCTCGTCCGCGGTCATGTTCGTCGGGTCGGGAGGTGGGCGGTCGAGGGCAAGGTCGGCGATGACCGCCTCGATGTCGACATCGATGGGTAGCGCTCCCAGGTCCCTGAGTGCTTCGACCTGGATGGTCACGTTATTGGTGGTGGCTCCCACCTGTAGGCGCAGAAAGGCAAGCCGCTTGGCGTGGCCGAGGCGACCGGTGATGCCGAAGTCGAGCAGCCCTACCGTGCCGTCGCGCTGGACGAGAAGGTTGCCACCGTGCAGATCACCATGGAACACGCCGTAGAGGAGCACGCCCTCGAGGAAGGCGATCAGGCCGGCTCGGAGCACGGCCGCGGTATCGATGCCGGCGGCGCGCATGCCGGCTGCGTCCCCCCAGGCAAAGCCATCCAGGCGCTGCATGACGAGCACCCTCTTGGTGATCAGCGTGGGGTGGGGCCGGGGAACCACGATGGAGCGCTGATCGGTGTCGGCCAGGATGTGGGCGATATCGAGCATGTTCTCGGCTTCGAGCCGGAAGTCGAGCTCTTCGACGATTGTCTCTGCGAACAAGTCGACCAGTGCTGGTGGATTGGTCAGTGCCGCGATGGGAATGCGGCCGATGAGCATCGGCGCGATCCACGACATGGCAGCGATGTCCTGGCGGACGAGGGCCCCGACCCTCCGGCGTTGCACCTTGACCACCACCCGCTCGCCCGTCCGGAGAGTGGCCGAGTGAACCTGGGCGATCGAAGCCGAGGCGATCGGCGTGCTGTCGAACGATGTGAACACCTCGGCCAGCGGCCGACCCAGGTCCTCTTCGATCGTCCGGCGGACATGGGAGAACGGTTCGGGTGGCACCCGGTCGCGGAGCAGGCGGAACTCGGCCACCAGCTCCTCGGGGAACACGCCCTCACCGGAGGACAGGATCTGGCCCAGCTTGATGTAGGTGGGTCCGAGCGTTTCGAAGGCGGGGCGGAGCCGCCGGGACAGGCCCGTCCGGGATCGATCCGTCCCCCGCTCCCTGATGGCCCACATGCCCAGGGCCCACCCGAGATGCGCACCCACCCGCAGGGCCCTCTTCCCGGGCGGGAAGCGGCGTCGCCTGACCAGCTTCGGAGCCTCGGACGCCACCTGGGAACGCAGGGCATCGATGCCGGTTCGCCAGCTCATGCCATCGGGTTCGACCAGCCATGGGCCGACGGCCGAGAACGCGCCGACGTCCAGGTCGTCGACGGGCGGCTTCGTGGTCATGCGCCCGCCGGCAGCGTGGTCACCCGGCTATGCGGGTGTGATGACTAGGCAGCCATTGTGGCCGCCGAAACCGAAGGAATTGCTGAGCACTGGACCCGGTTCCCACGGGCGAGCCTCCCCGGAGACGACCTCGATGTGGATATCGGGATCGGGCTGCTCGTGCCCGGCGGTCGGGGGGATGAGGCCCTTGTCGATGCTCAGCACGACGGCCACTGCCTCGATGGCCCCTGCGGCCCCGAGCCCGTGCCCGGTGATGCCCTTGGTCGAGGTCACCGGGGGGGCCGACCCGCTGAACACCTTGACGATGGCTTCGGCCTCCGCCTTGTCGTTCAATGGCGTGGACGTGCCGTGGGCGTTGATCTGGCGAATGTCGGCCGGCATCAACTGGGCGTCCTCTATGGCCAGCTCCATGCATGCGGCTGCGCCTACACCGCTCGGAACGGGGGCGACAATGTCATGGGCATCGGACGTGCTGGCCGCACCGGTCAACTCGCCGTAGATGCGTGCGCCGCGAGCGACGGCGTGATCCCAGTCCTCGAGGACCAGGGCGCCGGCTCCTTCGGTGATCACGAACCCGTCCCGCCGGATGTCGAAGGGCCGGGAGTTGCCCGATGTCGACAGGGCGGTCATGTTGGCGAAGGCGGCGATCCCCACTTCGGTCATGGCCGCCTCGGCGCCGCCACCGATGGCCACGTCGCACCGACCCGAAGCCACCAGGCGGGCGGCATAGCCAATGCTGTGCGTCCCGGCCGCACAGGCCGTGGTGATGGTCTCCGACGGTCCGGTCCATCCTGCTCGGATCGACACCCGGGCTGCGCCGGCATTGGACATCATCATCGGGACCAGGCGGGGGGAGACGCGCCGGGCCCCCTTTTCGCCGTACACGAGCGTCTGGGCCTGAAGGGTCTCGAAACCACCAACGCCGGTACCCATGACCACGCCGGAACGGGCGGGGTCGGCGCCGAGCTCGCCGGCGTCCTCGAGCGCCATCTCGGCCGCGGCCACCGAGAACTGGGCGAACCGGTCGACCTGTCGTGCCTCTTTCGGGTTGAACCAGACGGTGGGGTCGAAATCGGGGACTCGGCGTTCGCCAACCGGAGGAGGGCCGTTCAAGCCGGTCCACAGGGCCTCGATACCTACGCCGCAACAGGACACGGCCCCGATACCGGTGATCGCTACCCGGCGGCCGACGTATGGCCCGGATGGACCGATACCCAACAGCATCAGAGTTTTGCGGAGATCAGATCGAAGGCCTGTCCGATCGTCTCGATCCCCTCGAGCTCGGTTTCTTCGACCGTGACGTCGAATGACTCCTCGAGCGCCATCACCAGCTCGACGAGGTCAAGGCTGTCGGCGTCGAGATCCTCGGCGAACCGGGCCTCTTTGGTCACCTTGTCGGCAGGAACCTGCAGTACCTCGACGGCACACTCACGGAACTTCTCGAATGCGTCCTCGTTGCTCACCGTGACACTCCTTTTTGATGGTTGTGGGTGTTGCGATCTTCGGATCGAACCGGATGTCGAACCGAATGCAGTGGGTCGAATCCGGGGCCAGCTACTGCCGAATCTCCGATTTTACAGCCCCATGGCCAGTCCGCCGTCGACCGGCAGCAGGGCGCCCGTAATGTACGCCGCCCCACCCGAGGCCAGGAACCCGACGGCCTCAGCGACCTCTTCGGGCTCCGCCGTCCGTCCCAGGGGGACCAATGCCTTGAGCTGGGCAGTTCGCTCGTCTCCGAGGGCCGTGAGCATATCGGTGTCGGTCAGCCCCGGTGCGACCACATTGACGGTGATCGCCCTGGTGGCGACCTCACGGGCCAGGGCGCGGGCCATGCCGACCAAGCCGGCTTTGGCCGCTCCGTAGTTGACCTGCCCGGGCGAGCCCATGAAGGCGCTCACCGATGACACGAGGATGATCCGACCGCGGTGAAGCCGCAGCATCTTGGAGATGGCCCGCTTGCACACCCGGAAGGCCCCGGTGAGGTTGGTATCGATCACGTCGCCCCACGTCTCGTCGTTCATCCGCAAGATGAGCGTGTCCCGAGTGATGCCGGCATTGGCCACCAGGACCTCGACCGGGCCCCAAGCCTCTTCGACCGTCGAGAAGGCGCTGTCGACCTGGTCGCTGTCGGTCACATCGCAGGTAAGCGAGAGAAAGCGACCGGACAGGTCACCGGAATCAATGCCGACGCCGTCCACGACACCGCCCCGGGACGTCACCGCCACCCGGTCGCCTCGGTCCAGGAACCAGCGGGCGCACGCCAACCCGATGCCTCGGGTGCCCCCGGTGATCAAGACCACCCGACCGGCTACCTCGTCGGAAACTGGTTCCTTCGGTGTCACAGCTGCTCCTCATGGGAATGGCACTGGAGGTTGCGGTGGCTCCTGATCACGAGCCCCAACGGATGACCGTGCTGCCCCAGGACATGCCGGCACCGAATCCCGAGAGCAAGACGAGGTCGCCGTGCTCGAGCCGGCCGGCGTCGGCGATCTCCGTCAAGGCCAGAGGTATGGAAGCGGCAGACGTGTTGCCGGTTCGCTCCATGGTCACGGCCGTGTGCTCGGGGGGAATGCCGATCCGCTGCGCCGCCGCTTCGATGATCCGAAGGTTGGCCTGGTGGGGAATGAACATGGCGATGTCGTCCGGGGTGCATTTGGCCCGCTCGAGCGCGATCGTGGCCGAGTCGACGGTCAGGCGCACGGCCCGGCGGAACACCTCCCTGCCCTCCATGGTCAGATAACCCCCCCGGTCGGCCTGCAGGATCGTGCGGGCCGAGCCGTCCACACCCAGATCCCAGGACAAGAAGCGATCCTCACCCGGGATCGACTCCAGGACTACCGCGCCTGCTCCGTCCCCGAACAGGACGGCGGTCGAGCGGTCGGTCTGGTCGATGATGGTGGACAGGGTGTCGCTCCCGATGACCAACACCCGCGACATCGCCTCGGTGGCCAGCGCCCCGTACCCGGCGAAGAGCCCGTAGACGAACCCGGCACAGGCCGCATTCAGGTCGTAGGCGCCGCCCGACAGGCCCAACTCGTGGTGCACGGCCACGGCGTTTGCCGGCATCGTCTGATCGGGCGTGGTCGTGCACAGGACGAGGAGGTCAATCGTGCTCGGGTCGACGCCCGAGCACTCGAGTGCGGCCCGTCCCGCCTCAATGGACAACGCCCCGGTGGTGCTGCCAATACGCCGTTCCCGGATGCCGGTCCGCTCCCTGATCCACTCGGCCGTGGTATCGAGACGATCGGCAAAATCCTCATTGGTCACGACGGTGGCCGGGAGCGCCCCGCCCCACCCGGTGATCGCCGCTCCAACGCTCATGCGTTACCTCCTGGCACGCGGATCCAGACCACCGGTTGACCTTCAACTACCCGTTCACCCCGGACGGCCAACCATCGGACCAGGATTCCTTCGAACGGTGTCCTGACGTCTGTGGTACCGGCCACCGTCCCGACACGGTCTCCCACCGCCAACAGAGACCCCGGCTCGGCGCCCGCGCCGCTTCCCGGAGCGGCGGTGGCGGCGGCCAGGGCGGTGGTCTCCAGCGCAGCCAACGAAGCGTCGGGCTCAAACACACCGGCGGCGGGACTCACGATCACCCGCTCCGAGGTGTAAAGGTGCTCCCCTTGATGGGCCGGCGACCGCGCATTCCACACCTCGTGGCCGGCCACCGCATCCATGAGCTTGTCGAGATCCTCGGGGACGGTGATGGTCACGGCGCGTAGATCCGGGACCGTGCGCCGGAGCAACCCGGTGAGAACGCCACCGGGGCCGAGCTCGATGACGGCCGAAGCGCCCCGTCCGGCCAAGGTCTCGAGCGTCTGGCGCCATCGGACGGGGCTGCACAGCTGGGCCGAGAGGAGACCCGGCCAATCAGCCGGATCCGTGTGGACCCGGGCGTCGACGTTGGCCACCACCGGGACCTCTGGTGAGTGGAACTCGACAGCCGCGAGGGCCTTTCGGAGCCTGGACCGGGCCGGAAGCATGAGGGCGGTGTGGAACGCACCGGAGACGGGAATGGGGAGGACCTTGCGGGCCCCGAGCTCCTTGGCCCGCTCGGATGCGGAGGCGACGCCTTGGGCCGTCCCGGCGATAACTACCTGTCCGGGGGCGTTGTAGTTGGCCACCCACACGTCGTCCTCGGCTCGCTGGCATGCTGCTTCGGCGTCGTCGTCGGAGATCCCGAGCATGGCGGCCATGGTTCCGGGCTGCTCGTCAGCGGCGAACTGCATGGCATCGCCTCGCTCCATGACCAGCCGGGTGCCATCGGTGAAGGACAGGGCCCCGGAGGCCACCAGGGCGGTGTATTCGCCCAGGCTGTGGCCTGCGCACGCGGCGGGGGAGAGGCCCAGGCGCTCCACTGCGTCCAGCACGATCAGGCTCATCACGAAGGTAGCCAGTTGGGCATTGATCGTTCGGGTCAGCTCTTCCATTGGCGCGTCGAGCAGGAGGGCGCTCAGATCTCGCCCAGCGGTCTCGGATGCTTCAGCGGTCACTTCCCACGAGGGATGGTCGACCCAGGCACGCCCCATGCCTGACCGCTGCGACCCCTGTCCGGGGAACGTGAAGGCCAACACCGCAGACTCCTTTCGAACGCGATCGAACCATTCGACCGCATCGGCTGGTCAAGTGTGACACGGCAGTGCTCGGATCTTCCGATTACCGTTGGGTCACCGGGTCGGGATGGCGCCAAATTCTCGCCGGGGCACCGATCGGGGCACCCAGGTGATCGGTCCGCACCCACAGGATTAGGCGGACTCCGCCTCCGCCTCCAGGGTTGTTCCTCACCTCCAGGGCTCGACGGACTCCGCCTCCACAGTCCCGGACTCCGCCTCCAAAGTCCCGAGCATGTGGCCCGGTTTCTCGCTTGCCATCGGCCGCATCCTTGCTGCTTTTCCGCTACCTCCGTTCGTTCGATCGGGAAACGCCGCCGCCACGCTCGCCTGCTTCCAGAAGTCGGCCGATCTCGGCTACTTCGGCCTCAACTGAGCGAGCGAACCACTTGCCGGCCATCAGGTCGTGCAGCCATCCGAGTGGTCCGTGGCCGAGGTCGAGCTCTTCGACGTGCCGGATGCGCGTTCCCCCCTCGACGGCATCGATCTCGAACCAGGCGTGGAGGCTCCTCGGAACAC
>JAUTXB010000303.1 GCA_030838245.1 Acidimicrobiaceae bacterium | reverse complement strand
GCCCGGGCCAGCTCGATGCCCACCAGCGCCGGGCCCGTCTCCCGATTGTTCTTCTTGACGTAGTCGAAGAGGGCGATGTCGTCGTCGGGGCCGAGGATGCCATCGAGGAACTGGCGCAGGGCCCCCGGCTCTTGGGGGAACGTGACCAGGAAGTAGTGCTTGAGCCCCTCGAACAGCAGCGAGCGTTCCACGATGTCGGCGTAGCGGCTGACATCGTTGTTGCCGCCCGAGACGATGCACACCACCGGCCCGCGTCCCTTGGGTAGGCGACGAGCGGCCGCGCTGGCCAGAGCGGCAGCCGGTTCGGCGATGATCCCCTCGGTCTGGTAGAGGTCCAAGAGCTCCGTGCACACCGCCCCCTCGGGCACGCTGACCATCTCGTCCACCAGGTCCGAGACGATGGGGTAGGTCAACCGACCGACGGTGCCGACAGCCGCACCGTCCACGAACGAGTCGACGTGATCTAGCGGGACCGGACCGCCGGCGGCCAGGGCTGCGGCCATGCTCGCCGCCCCCGCCGGCTCGGCCCCGACGATGCGGACGTCGGGAGCGTGTTCCTTGAGCCACACGGCGATGCCGGCGATCAGGCCGCCACCCCCGACGGGCACGATGACTGTGCCCATGCCGGCACCGCACTGCTCGCTCAGTTCCACCGCCACCGTTCCCTGTCCGGCGATGGTGCGCACGTCGTCGAAGGGATGCACGTAGATCGAGCCGGTGGCGGCGGCATCGTCGAGGGCGGCGGTGCTGGCCTCGTCGTAGTTGGCTCCGGCCAGGACCAGGTCGACCCAGGGGCGACCGATGGCGGTGATGCGGTCACGCTTTTGGCGTGGCGTGGAAGTGGGGACGAACACCTTGCCGTGGATGCCCAGCGCTCGGCAGCTGAACGCCACGCCCTGGGCGTGGTTGCCGGCGCTGGCGCAGGTCACACCGAGACGCTTCTCGGCCGGGGTGAGCGAGCTGATCAGGTTGTACGCCCCACGGACCTTGTACGAGCGGCCGATCTGGAGGTCCTCGCGCTTCAGCCAGACGTCGGTGCCCAGGTCCTCGGAGAGCCGCTCACTGTGCTCGATCGGTGTCTCTCGCACGACCGAGCGCAACGCCTGGGCGGCTGCGGCGACGGCGGGAGCGGTGAGCTCCGAGGTTGCAGACATGCCTCGATGGTACGGCGAGTCGGCCTGGAGCCACCCACGAGGGCCGAACGCGTGGTGGTCGCGGCTCGAGGACGTGTGTGACGACCTTGGTCACGAGCCGTGGAGGGCCCGGCGCATGACGTCCATGGACTCGGCCGATTGGCGCACGGATGTGGCGGCGGTGAAGACAAGCGCCGAACCGTGGAACGTGCCCGGATACTGGTGGATCTCCACCGTGACGCCCGCCTGGAGCAGGCGAAGGCCATAGATGAGGCCCTCGTCCCGCAACGGATCGAACTCCATGGTGGAGATGTACGTGGGCGGCAGGCCGGACAGGTCCACAGCTCGTGCCGGTGCCGCATAGGGCGAGACCTCGCCGCGGTCGTCGCCCAGATAGAACTGCCAGCTGATTACGGCGTTGGGGCGGTTCCACAAAGGCGTGTCGACGAAGGTCTGCATGCTCACCGTCTCGAGCCGGTCGTCGAGCTCGGGGATCCCGAGGTACTGGAAGCACAGCGATGGGCCGCCCCGGTCTCGAGCCATGAGGGCGAGCCCGGCCGCCAGCCCCCCGCCCGCGCTGTTCCCGAACACGGCGATGCGGTCAGCGTCGACGTCGAGCTCGTCGGCGGAGTCCCTGACCCAGCTCAAGGCGTCGTAGCAGTCGTCCAGTCCGGCGGGGAACGGGTACTCGGGGGCGAGGCGGTAGTCGACCGAGACCACCACGGCGCCGGCCGTCTTGGCCAGCAGGACGGCCCCGGCATGCTCGGACTCCACACTGCCTACCGCGAATCCTCCGCCATGGATGTACACCACTCCGGGCAGTTGCCCGTTCCGCTCGTCGGGGGCGTACACCCGAACCGGGATGCGATGGCCACCCGAGGCAGGTACCAGTCGGTCCTCGATGATGACCCCGCTGGTATCCACCTGCTGGCTGGCCTGTGCGCTGAGCTCGTCCAAACCGGCGCGGGCCGCGTCCACGTCGGCAAAGTCGACGGTCGGAATGGCCGGGATCACGGCTGCGAGCTCAGGATCGAATCGGTAGGGCATGGGTCTCCTTGTCGGGAACAGGATGGTTGCGGTCGTGGACAGGTCTAGGACTTGAACTGGCCGGGTCGCCTTCCGGCGCCGGGAGGACCGGCGAACGCCTGGGCGATGCCCATCCACTCCGAGGCCACCGGCCCGTTGCAGACCAAGTCGGTGTCGTCGAGATGGCGGCGCTGGGTGACCACCAGGCAGAAGTCCACTGCTGGCCCGTTGACCCGGTCCGCGGCCGCTTCGGGCCCGAAGGCCCATGGTTCGCCGTCGGTTGCGTCGAGCTCGACGCGCACCGGCGCATCGGGCACCTCGAGCCCGCGGGACCGGTAGCTGTTCGGAAGTGACCGGTAGCCGAGGAAGGCAACGTGTCGAAGCCGAGCCGACGGCGTCCTGATCTCACCCAACCCGTCGGCGACATCTTGGCCGTGTGCCCATGTCTCCATGATCCGGGCGGTAAGGGCCGAAGCCACGCTCATGTCCGGTCCGAACCAGGGGATGCGCACGTCGGGGGCGAGCGCGCCGACGGACTCGATCATGGCCTGGCGGGCCTGGCGCAGCCACGGGACGAGGTCGGCGGTCGGTCGGCTGCGGGTCGCGCGCGTGGCGCGGTCGACGAATCCGTCGACGTCGGCCAGTGCCTGGCGGCGTACCTCCCGAAAGGTGTGTGGGTCGGTGGCGGCCACGGACACCTGTTCGTCGAAGTAGGCCAGGTGCCCGATCTGGTCGCGGACGGACCACCCCGGCGCAGGTGTGGACGTCTCCCAGGCGGCAGGGCTGAGCGATGCCACCAGCGGCACGAGGTCCTCGGTCTCTGCGAGCAGATCGTCGCAGAGCTGATCGATGGCCACTGCCACGGCCCCTCCTATCCTCCCGCTCGGGGAATGTCCCACCGACTACTCCGCGCCAGGGTGGCTGGGAGCGATGCCATGATGACGCTCTACGATAGGTCACCGGGTATATGGGTTTCCTCCCACGACGATGAGAAAAGGACTGTAGATGAGCGACAGAGATCGGGATTTCGCCGCACTTGCGCTTCGAACGGCCATCGGGCCCATGTTGGTGCTCCATGGGCACAACAAGGTCTTCGGAGCTGGTGGACTCAAGGGCACGACCGGTTGGTTCGAGAGCTTGGGCCTTCGTCCCGCTGCCGTCCATGCCCGGATGGCTGCGGCCACCGAGATGGGTGCGGGCACCCTCATCACCTTGGGAGTGGCCAACCCTCTTCCCACCGCCGCCGTTGTGGGGTTGATGGCTACCGCCGCAGCCACCGATCATCGGGGCAAGGGCTTCTTCGTCTTCAAGGGGGGTTGGGAGTACACCGCCGTGGTGGCCCTGGCCGCCACGGCGCTGGCCGGGTTGGGCAACGGGCGGTGGTCGGTTGAGCGGTTATTCGGTCGCAAGCAACGATCGGGTGCGGCGATGGCCTTCGGTGCTGCCGCCCTCGGTCTGGCCGGCGCCGGTGTGCTCTTGGCGTCGTCATACCGTCCGAGTCAAGACGAGACTGCCGAGGAGACTGCCGACAAGGTTCCCGAGGCCGCGGACGCCGATCCCGCCTGATGGTGGCCGAGGGCCTGCTTGACGGCCGGGTGGCCGTGGTCACCGGTGGCGGCGCGGGCATCGGGCGAGGGGTCTGTCGCCGGCTGGTGGCCGAGGGCGCGTTGGTGGTGGTCAACGACATCGATTCCGATCGCCTGGACGAGACGGAGACCGAGGTGCGGGCGAGTGGAGGCTTCATTCGCTCGGTGCCCGGCGATATCAGGGACCAGGGGACTGTGGAGGAGCTGGTGACAGCGGCCCGGGACGTGTCCGACGGCCGCATCGACGTGCTGGTCAACAACGTTGGCGACTTCCGTCCCAACGGCATGTTCCTCAAGTCCGGGCCCGAGGAGTGGGACGCCCTCTATGCCTTGAACCTCGAGCACGTCTTCGCCTGCACGCGGGCCATCGCCCCGACCATGGTCGAGCGCTCGTCAGGGAGCATCGTGAACGTCTCGACCGTCGAGGCCTTTCGAGGCATACCGGCCAACGCCGTGTACTCGGCGTTCAACGCCGGGATCAACGCGTTCACGCGCAGCTTGGCCGTGGAGCTGGGCCGAAAGGGGATCCGGGTCAACGCCATCGCCCCCGACCTGGCTGACACACCCCAGACGCCGGCGGCGATGATGCTGGGGGGCCGGGACGAGGCGCTTCTCCAGAACTGGGTTCCGCTCGGTCGCTTCGGCCATCCCGACGACTATGGCGACGTGGTGGTCTTCTTGGCCAGCGACCTGTCCCGGTTCGTCACCGGCCATGTGATCCCCGTCGATGGTGGCACCCTGGCCGCCGGTGGGTGGTACCTGAAGCGTAACGGCCCCGGGTGGACCAACATGCCCGATTCGCCCTAGCACCTACCAGGTTGAGCGGTCAGGCCGGCCGAGAGGGAAGGTCGGCCAGATCCTGAGCGGTCAGTTGCCACGCCGCCGCGTTGGCGTTGGCCCGTACCTGTTCGGCCGTCGTCGCACCGGCGATGACCGAGCCCACGCCGTCCTGGGCCGCCAACCAGGCCACCGCCAGCTCGAGGAGCGTGTGGTCTCTCGCCGCCGCGAAGGCGGTCAGTGCTTCGACATAGTCGAAGTTCTCGTCGGTGGCGATGCCGGCGAAGTACGACGCGCTCTCGAGGCGCGATCCGGGGGGAAACGGTTCCCCCTTTCGGTACTTGCCGGTGAGCATGCCCGAGGCCAGCGGGAAGTAGGGGATGATCCCCAGGCCGTGTCGGCGGGCCGCCGGGACGACCTTTTTCTCGACCGCACGGACCAGCAGGCTCCACTCGATCTGGGTGGCGCAGAATGCCATTGACTTGTACTCCTCGGCCGAGTCCGCTGCTTCGTCAATCTGGGCCGCGGTGACGTTGGACGATGCGATATGGAGCACCTTGCCCTGCTCGACCAGCCCGGCCAAGGCATCGAGGGCCTCGTCCACCGGAGCGTCGCTGTCCGGGTAGTGCTGGTAGTAGAGGTCGATCCGGTCGGTGCCCAGTCGGGAGAGGCTGATCTCGCACGCCTCGACGATCCGGCGCCCGAGGTCGCCGGATCGGTAGGGGTCGTCCTTGGCTCGCGGGCTGAACTTGGTGGCGATGACTACTTCGTCCCGCCGCCGCCCTAGAGCCTCGCCCAAGAACTCCTCCGACTTGCCACCGCCGTACATCTCGGCCGTGTCGAAATGGGTGATCCCCACGTCCAGGGCCGCTTCCACCACGGCGCGGGTTTGCGCGGCATCCATCCGCATCCCGAAGTTGTTACAGCCGAGTCCCACCACCGAGACCTCGGGTCCGTCCACTCCAAGGCGGCGTGCCTCCATGCCCGTTCCTCCTGTTGTCGTTGGTCGCCAGCCGCCCAAGGATGCGGCGGCGTACGACAGACCCTATGTCGTGTGGGCGGCGCAGTGCGCGTCTGAAGCCGGTCGGTGTGGCCCGGGCGAGGTCATGGTTCGGTGCGGTCGAACCAACGTTGGATACGGCTCTGGCCAAAGTCGCGTTTGTCGTCGGCGATGGCTTCGGAAGGACCCTCAAGGTCGCCGACGGGAGGCGCACCGCTCAAGAATGTCGCGCTCACGCGGGCGACGAGGTCATCTCCGAACTCCAAATAGCAGATTCCCTGTCCGTCAAAGGTCGAAGTGGACGATTCGTTGCGCGCTCGGGAAATAATCTGATCGGCGACGACGGATGCCTGCCCTTCGGAGAAGGTCCCGGCCTTGGGGGTGCCGACACTGGTGACATCACCGATGGCGAACACGTCCGGGTATGAGGTCTCCAGTGTCAACGAGTCAACCGGAACCCAACCGTCAACCGTCAGTCCCGACTCAGCCACTACGGCGGGGACCTTGTGGACGGGTACGCCCAGGAAGAGGTCGAAGGGCATCTCGGTGCCGTCGGCGAACACGGCGACACCACGGTCGGGGTCGAGGCGGCTCACCAGTCGTTCGGGGTACCAGTTGATGCCCCGAACGGCAAAGGCGGCCAGTAGCGCCGTTGATGCGGCCGGTGACGGTGGTATCGGCACACCCAAGGGCATGACCAGCGAGATGTCCGAGTCATCTCGAATCCCCCGCCGAGTGAGGTAGTCGTGCAACAGCAGGGCGGTCTCGCTCGGTGCGGGCGGGCATTTGAACGGGGTCGAGGTCACGCCGACGATCACATGGCCACCCAGGAACGAGGACAAGACTTCGCGTAGGGCGAACGCACCGGGCACCGTGTAGAACTCGTGGCCCGCTTCGACGAGTCCGGGAGTAGCTGCGGGATCGACATCCGCACCAAGCGCCACGACGATGATGTCTGCCTCGAAGGTACCCGAGTCGGTCTCAACTCGCTTCGCCTCGGGGTCGATCGATCGGATGGTCGACTGCACGAATCGTACGCCGGGTTTGACGATGCTGCCATAGGAGTGCACGACTGCGGCAGGAGGCGTTCGTCCGAACATCACGTCCAACTTGGAAAACCCGAATATGAACGAATCACTCTGGTCGATGAGAACCAGATCGAGCTCGTCTCCCAACGCTTCGGACAACCGTGTCGAAAGCTCCAAGCCACCGAATCCCGCTCCCAAAACCAAGATGTCCATTTGCGAGACAGTAGCGCTCTGATCGAGCCAGACCAATGGAGCACGACCCCGGTTCAGAGACCTCGACCCACTGGTCCTCGAGCACTGATTCCCTATAGGAGATCCCCTGTCAAGCGGTCCGTTTGACGCCGGTCCCCGATCGGGCTGAAGTGGGGGTTGGGGAAGGTCGCCTCGTTCTGTCCACGCCCTTGGCGTGTGACTTCAAATGTTCCGTGAGAACTTTTTGAGGGGCCTTCCCCCCTTTGTTGCTCCGTCGACGTTTGCGGGTCTCTTCGCTGACGCTGTAGCGCGCGGCGATGATGGCCTTGGCCTCGGCGGGAGTGACTGCAGTCCCGTCGATGTCGCGCAGTACATAGGGAGTGCCACGTCGCATGACCAACCAGGCCCGCTCGGCCAGGTGGGCCGCCACCACGCAGTTCGCGGCCAGGTGATTCTTGCCCCGCTCGGTCATCTGCACGTAGTAGATCCGGGCCAGTTGGGGGTCCTGCTTCCTGGCCCAATCCGCCGAGCGGATCAGCGTGGTGCGTAAGAGCGAGTTGCCGGCCTTGGACATGGCTTGGCCCTTGCGGTCGGTGTTGCCGGTCTCTGACGCCTTGGGGGCGAGGCCGGTGAACGAGCGGAAGTGGGCCGCGCTCGGGAACCGCTCGGCTCGTCCCATGGTGGCAACGAGTGCGGGGCCGCCCACCGTCTTGATCCCCGGCAGGCTGCGAGCCAACTCAGCGGGGTCGACGGCGCGATAGCGCTCTTCCCGGGCCTCTTCATGGGAGGCGAGCTCGGCTTCGATGGCCTTGAGAAGGCGAACTTCGGTGGCTACCTCGGCCGCGAGGTCGGCGAATGCGACACCAGGGTGCTCGCCATAGAGCTCGAGCGATGCGTGGGCTGCCGCCAGCCACTCGTCGGCGCGTTCGGCCTTTTGGTGGTTGTGCGAGGCGGTGGCGATGACCCGGGTGAGGCGGGCCCGGCCCGCTTTGACGAGGTCATGAGGGTCGGCCCAGCGTTCGAGGACGGCCAGGTCGGCGGCGCCGATATCGCCGGTGAGCGGCGTCATGGGCAGCAACTGGCGCAACAGGTCCTTGATGCGGCGCTTGTGCAGGGCGGCCTCTTGGGTGAGCCGGTCACAAGCGCGCACCCGGCGGTCCAGCGCGGCAGCGTCGGGGTCGCCGAGTTCGAGGGGCCGCAACCCGCCGGGATCGATGATGGCCAGCCTGGCCAGGGCGTCGGCGTCGATGCTGTTGGACTTGGCGTGGCGGGAGAAGTACCGCCTCATGTCATGCGCCTTGGCCGAGGGGACCCGGAAGACCTTGTGGCCCCCGGAGATGAAGAACACCGCGATCGGCAGCCATGCCGGCCCCGTCGGTTCCATCACCACCTCGAGCACCGTCCCTGGTGGCGCCCCTTCCAAAGCGGCCGCTTCGAGTGCGCTCAGGCTCTCGGTCGTCGGGACGGCTTTGCGTTTGGCTACCACCTTGCCGTCGCCGCTGAGCACCCGAGCGGTGTGCTCGCTGGCGATGCCCAGGTCCAAGCCGATGATCCGGCGTTCATCCATGTCCAACCTCCTGTCTCGTTTGCCTCTCCGGCAGACCCAGGTGGTCGGCACCATCTCGCCACGGTCCCAAGGTGGCCGCCTGGCGGCGGCCCCCACTCATGTGCTGTAAACGGCCCCTGTCTCATGGACCGAGCCACTTCCCTCATCCGGGTCATCCGTGGCCAGGCCGAAAGTGGCAGTCAGTCCTACGAGGCGAAGGATCTCCTCCTTCCCTCAGAAGCACATTCGTCGCCACCCCCAGGCCAGCCGGGATGCCTATGCAACCTCGGGACCGCCGTTCGGTGGTGGATCCACCGCCCGGAGTCCCTTACATGAAGCATCGATGAGAATCGAACGAATCGCAGTTGGCGGATAGGGTCGAGGTGATGAGAGCGACCAGCGTGATGGCGGACCCTCGTGCCTGAGCCGTCGGTCATCCATGTGGCCTATCCACCGCTGGTGCCGGTGTTCGACCACGACCGAGTCAGAGCGCTGTGCCCGACCACCGAAGTGGTCACAGCCCCCTACGAGATCACCCATGATCAGCGCACCCGGCGATCCCACGAGCCCGACAACGACGAGCTCCGCACCTTGGAGCCACCCCTCGACCCGCAGCTCCTGGCCGACCTGCGGCGAGCCGAGATCATGTTCACCCTGGATGCCCCCTACGACCTCGCCCGGCTGGCGCCGCATCTGCGATGGATCCAGGCACTGGGCTCTGGTGTCGGCCAGTTCGCCTCCTCGGGGCTGGACGGGACGGGCATCGTCCTGACCAACGGGGCGGGGGTCGGGTCGGTCCCCATCGCCGAGTGGGTACTCGCCCGGATGCTCTCGATCACCAAGCGCCTCGACGACCACGCCGAGCAGCAGCGCCGGCACGAGTGGAACCCGCGATACGGCTCCACACTCATGGGCCGTACCCTCCTGATCGTCGGGCTCGGCGCCATCGGGCGAGAGGTCTCACGGCGGGCCCGTGCGTTCGGGGTCAATGTGATCGGGATCAGACGAAGTTGGGTGAGCGGGGCGACGTCACCCGATGCCGACGAGCTCGTGGGCCCGGACCGACTGCACGAGGCCCTGGGCCGAGCAGACTTCATTGTGGTCTCCGCCCCCGGAAGCAAGGAGAACGACGGGCTCTTCGACGCCGCCGCCTTTGCCGCCACCCGTCCCGGAGCGGTCTTCATCAACGTGGCCCGGGGCTCGCTGGTCGACGAACCGGCCCTCATCGCTGCCCTCGAGTCGGGCCAGTTGCGGGCGGCGGCCATCGATGTAGCCCGTCACGAGCCGCTCCCACCCGAGGACCCGCTCTGGGATGCGCCGAACCTGTCGATCTCGCCCCACAGCTCCACCTCGTTGGAGGGGTACATGGAACGCACCTTCGATCAGTTCTTCGCCAACCTCGAACACTATGTGCACGACCGTCCACTCGAGAACGTCGTCGACATGACAGGCGGCTACTAGCTCAGGTCGACTTGGGCCGAAGCGCGATGAGCTCGCTCACGTTGCCATAGAGGATCTTCTTGCGATCGACGGCGTCGAAGTCCTTGAGCTCGCGGACGTAATCACGGGGTTCAGGCAGCGCCTCGATGTGGGGCCAGTCGGAACCGAAGATGACCCGGTCCGCACCCATGCACTCGACTACCTGGTAGACGTCGTCCTCCCAGAACGGGTTGATCCATACCTGGCGGCGGAACGTCTCGATCGGGTCGTGCTTCCAGTAGCCCGGCATCTTGTTGGCCGTGGATCGCACCTTTTTGATGAGCTCGGGCAGGTACTCGGCCCCGTTTTCCACCGAGGCGATACGCAGATTGGGAAAGCGCTCGAGGTGGTTCTCGAAGATCAGCGTCAACAGGTAGTCGCGGATGGCCTGCTCGATGTGGAAGGACTTGATGGTCGGCTTCCACCCACCCGAGAAGGTCGCGGCAAAGCCATCGGAGGCATAACCGTTGGAGGAGAGCCCACTGTCTCCGGCATGGACGACGACGGTGATCCCCGCCTCGTCGGCCAGTCCCCAGAACCCGTCATAGCTCGAGTCGAAGGGATTGCGCCGACCGGTGCTGGTGACCGGCGCCGCTGGGCGCATGACCACGCTACGGGCACCCTGATCGAGGGCCCATTGCAACTCGTCCGCCGCCCACACCGGGTCGGCCAGGGTGACATAGGGGGCGGCGAAGATCCGGTCGTGATAGTTGAACGACCAGTCCTCGGCCAACCACCGATTGAACGCCCGGAACAGGTGGCAGACGGCTTCGGGGTCGTGGGCCAACGGCTCCTCGTAGATCATCCCCAACGTGGGGAAGAGCCAACAGCCGGCCAATCCCTGCTCGTCGAGCGCCGACAGGCGAGCCGCTGGTTGGCGGTACTCGGGACGGATCGGTTCGCGGCGGGACAGGAACTCCATCGGGTTGCGGTTGTGCGGGTTTCCCCGGAAGTACTCGTACATGGCCCCGGGTAGGGCGATGGGGTCGAAGGTGGGATTGGTCACCGCGTGATTCACGTGACCGCCGATGACGTGGTACTGCCGTCCCCCGATCTCGCACCACTGGATCACCCGCGAGCCGAGGGCTGGGTCCAGGTGTCGGGTAAACGCGTCGGCGGCCTCGTAGTAGTGGTTGTCGCCATCGAACACAGGATGTTCGACCTCGTCGAAGTCACGCATTGTCGGTCTCCTCTCGTGGGATGCCCGCGGTAACAGGTTCTCATCTTCGCACGGGGACGGACGGTGGCGAGCCCACCTCGGCGTGCGAGCGGCGTCGACGGGTTGGATACGCTGCGATGCCAGGAGTGAGGACGGGCCATGGCCGTTCGTCCTGCCCGGCCCGAACCGGGGAAAATGCGTCCCAGCCCGAACCGGGAGAATGGAGCCAGCATGCACGGTCACGAGGGGTTGCTCCTGGTTGGTCACGGTTCCCAGTCGACGGACAGCGAGACCGAGATGCGTGCCATCGCCGATCTGGTGGCCGAGCAGTTGCCCGATGTGATGGTGGACGTCGGTTTCTTGGAGATGACCGAACCACCGGCCGGCGTGGTCCTCGATAAATTGGTGGCACGGGGGTGCCATCGAGTCGTGGTGTTGCCCCTGGTGTTGCTGGGGGCCGGCCATGCCAAGAACGACGTCGCCGCCGTGGTCCTCGAGGGCAGGTACCGGCATCCTCGCACAGAGATCCTGTTCGGGAGCCCGCTCGGGGTGACCCGGGACTTGGTGTCGGCCATGGGTGACGCAGTCGCGTCGGCCAGTGGCCGGGGACTGCCATTTCTGCTGGTGGCCCGGGGCACTTCAGACCCCGACGCCAACGGGGACGCAGCCAAAGCCGCCCGGCTGGTGGCCGAGTGGAGCGACGCCCCCTTCGTGCACACCGGGTTCACCGGGGTGACCGGACCATCGGTCCCCGAGGCCCTGGAGGTGTTCGCCCGGCTCGGATTCGAGCGGGTAGCCCTGGGATTCTGGTTCCTCTGCACGGGCAAGCTGATCGAGCGCGCCCGCGCCGACATCGCCGCCTTCAGCGATCGCACCGGGGTGACCGTGGTCGATGCCGGGTACTTCGGGCCCGACCCGCGGCTCGTTCCCATCCTCCTGCAGCGCTAAGGCCAGGAGCTGATCGGTACGCCTGTGGTCAACTGCGATTCGTGCTCGTACCGGG
>JAUTXB010000279.1 GCA_030838245.1 Acidimicrobiaceae bacterium | reverse complement strand
CAACAACTTCGTCGGCCCCGTACAAAGTTAGAGCGGCGTGCTTCCACAGACTGCCCAGGACGGCATGCTGGCCGAATCCGTCGGTGGAGCACGGCCTCCCTGACGGTCGCTCGGTGAGCAGTTCGGGTCTCGGCAGCGATGCCAGTAGTGATGCGATAGCGCCTTACGACGGCTCGTGGGCGACCATCGGAGTGTCTGCCGACGACGACCGCCTTCGGAGTCCCCTCAAGGTGGCGGAAGCGATTTCGACCCACGATTCGTTCCTGTCGGTGCCCCACCGTAGCTGCCGCGCCCGGCTCATGAGACGCTCGGACCTTGAGTCCGTTCTCCAGCAATGGCTGGTCTGACATGCGGTCCTCCCTTTGTCTGGACTCGCCCGGGCTGGGCGGTGCCCGCGCCACTGGTCACCTCAAAAGGGGTGTGCTGTCTGGAGAGTGCTGGCTTAGCCTGAATCCACCGCCCCGATTCTTGGGCTGCGGATTGGAGGGTAGTACTGGCTGATGGGCGGGTCGGTTGGGCCGGTTTCTGGGTGAGTTCTGGTGCGGGGACGTGGGTTGCCAGGGGGTGCTTGGCGTGTTGCAGGAGCGGTGTCGGCGGGCGGGGTCCAGGGGCGCCGGAACGATCGGCTGGTTCAGGTCCGCGGTGGGATCTGGCGTAGCCGGCGCAGAGCGATCAGGAACTGGGTGGCCCAGGGCCAGTGTCGGGGGATGTGGAGATGTCGTCTGCGGGCGGATCGGGTGAAGCGTCCGGGGAGATTGATGTATCGGCGTCGCAGTGTTTTGGTGACCAGGGTGCCGGTGACGCCCAGGGCGAGGCGGGCGACCCAGCGGACCAGGTTGTGGGCCAGGGCGGCGATGACGGCCCAGGCGGCGTTGGCGGAGAAGTTCCCCGACGGGCAGTGGGCCAGGGCTTCGGCTTTGAGTTCGCGGATGGCGAGCTCGACGACGGCGTGGCGGCGGTGGTCGGCTTCGAGTTCGATGGTGTCGCCGTCGCGGTCGGTCACGAAGCCGTGGTGACGCCAATCGGGCCACAGGGCGGCTTGGGCGCCGACGAGTCGGCTGCGGCGCACGATGAGGCGGTCGTCGCCGTAGACACCCTCGGCAACCTGGGCTATCCCACCGTCGGGGTAGTCGATATCGACCCAGCGGTCCTCATCGATCGCCGCGAACGCCGCTTTGATGGCTGGGATCTGGCGCACCGTCAAGGAGTAACGGACCTGATGGCGTCGACAGGTGAGGCGAACCTTGTTCGACCAGAACCCCGAGTCGGCCCGCAACACCAACGGCCCGGAGGCGCCGGCTCGACGGATCCGGCCGACGGTCTCAGTCACGAAGCGTTCCGCCCCCCGGGCGGTATGAGCGGAGCCTTTGCGCATCCGGGTATGGAGGACCTCGCCGGTATCGGCCCGGGTGGCCACGAGAGGGTGGTAACCCAACTGGCGGCTGTGGCCGTAAGCGGCGCCCTGCTTGGTCTTGCCGTAGACCTCACAGATCGTGGAGTCCACGTCAATGGTCATCGCCGCCTCGCCCGGTCCGGCCCCCGCCGCCCAGGCCCGGCCCAGCGCCGCCTCGGCCACCTTGTCCAACTGGCGGACGTGGCCGAAGCTGCACGACCGCAGAAACGTGCCGCAGGTCGAGGGGGCCATGACCCGATGACCAAGAACCCCGCCAGTCGAGCCCGAACGCAGGATATCGGTGTCGTCGATCACGTCACCGCCGGCAACCATGGCATGCACCAAGGTCATCACCTTGCGGCCGGGCAGGAAATGCCCGGGACGGCCACCCAGATCCACGGCGTCGTTCACCAACGCCTCCAAATCCAGACGTTGAGCCAACGTGGCGGCCAGGATCAGCCCGGCGTTGGCCACCGCGTGGTCGTCGTCAGCGTCCACCACGATGGCGTCGAGACTGTGCGAAACTGGCATCGAGAAGGTGCCCTCCTGTCGGGATCATGGATTGGCGTGAGAACCGCCATGTTCCCTTGCAGCAGGGCCCTTTTCGCGGATGGTCCACCCCTCCCACCATCACCAACCAGTCACCGGACGGTGGATTCAGGCTTAGGTTCCAGCCACAGCATGCGTTCCGACGGAGGCGGGGTCATTTGGAAGCTCTGCGAGAAGCTCCTTCACTCGCGGAATCACCTCCTGTCCGTACAGCTCGATGGTGGCCATTTTCTGTTCGTGCGGTACGCGCCCCGTGGCGTAGGCGAGGTCGAATCGACTGAGCCCGAGCAGACGAATGACCCATGCAATCTTGGTGGCAACCGTTTCCGGCGATCCGAGATACAGCGAACCTTCATCGATCTCGGCTTGGAACCGATCCATGGTCGGACGCGCCCATCCCCGCTCGGCAGCTGCACCCTCGTACACGTGAGCCCAATGCGGCCACTGGATTTCCGCTGCTTCCTGGTCGGTCCTGGCCACGTAACCATGGGAGTGCATACCGATGCGCAGCTCCGGATACCCAAACTTGTCGAGCGCACGCCTGTAGAGGTCGACCAGCGGTGCGAATCGGATTGGAGGGCCGCCGATGACGGCCAGCATCAGCGGTAGGCCGTAGCGGGCGGCCCGGATGACCGACTGAGGACTGCCTCCGACGCCGACCCATGTGGGCAGGTGCCCCTCCGGGAGGG
>JAUTXB010000241.1 GCA_030838245.1 Acidimicrobiaceae bacterium | reverse complement strand
GCGCTCAGGTGGCCAACCGCGAATACCGGCACTTGTCGGGTCCACAGCTCGATGAAGTGCTGGCAATCCGCCGGCGCCTCCGCGACCGGACGGTGGCGGTCCTCGAGGAAGGGGCGCGCGCCGGCGTGTTCGACATCTGGGGAAGACCAGAGTCGAGATCGCTCACCGTCACGGCTGCGACCATCCTGGACATGTGCATCCACAGCAGCCAGTGGCTCCACGAGGAGGGCCCCATGGACATCGACGAGCTCGAGCGGTACTTCGTGGCTCTGGCCATGCGCATGGTGGGCTGCGACCACCACATCTAGATGGTGGGCTGCGACCACCCGGCCTTCGTCTGACCCGGTCGGGGGATGGCGCGGCGCCAAGTACTGTGAGCCGTCGTGCCCAAGAACGTGCGACGGTCGACTCGTCCCCTGATTCCCAGCCGGTTCCTCGAGGGACTGAACTCCCGGCAACGTGAGGCGGTCGAGCACGGACCGGGCCCCCTCTTAGTGGTGGCCGGGGCGGGCTCGGGGAAGACCACGGTGCTCACCAGTCGTATCGGCTATCTGATCGCCACCGGCCAGGTCCGCCATGATCGGGTCCTGGCCATCACCTTCACCAACAAGGCGGCGCGGGAGATGAAGGAACGCCTGGGTGCGTCCCTCGGGCCCCTGGTGGCCGAGATGTGGGTGTCGACCTTTCATGCCGCCTGCGTCAGGATGCTGCGGCCCTACGCCGATCGCGTGGGGTTGAAGCGGAACTTCACCATCCTCCAAGAGGACGACTGCAAGCGCCTCCTGCGGGACATCACCGACGATGTCGGTCTCGATCACAAAGAGGTGCCGGTTGGGGGGACCAAGGCGGCCATCAGCACGGCCAAGAACGGGCTCATCGACGAGCGGGCCCTCTCACTGGCCGCCACCGACAGGAAGGCCACCGCTCGGGCTCGCATCTTCCGCGAGTACCAGGCCCGGATGCAGCGGGCCAACTCGGTGGACTTCGACGACCTCTTGGTCCATGTGGTGACGTTGCTCAGCGACCACGACGACGTGCGGGCCCACTACCAGGGCCGCTTCGACTACGTCCTGGTCGACGAGTACCAGGACACCAACCGGGCCCAGAGCGCCATCGTGGAGCTGTTGGTGGGAGGACACGGCAACCTGTGCTGCGTCGGCGACGGTGATCAGTCGATCTACGGGTTCCGGGCGGCCGACGTCGGGAACATCTTGAACTTCCACCACACCTTTCCCGGCACCGTCACCATCACCCTCGAGCAGAACTACCGATCGACCGAGACCATCCTCGACGCCGCCAACGCCGTTATCGCCCGGAACGAGAGTCGGCCGGACAAGACCTTGTGGAGCCAGGCCGGTGAGGGAGCCAGGATCGTGGTGCGGGAAGCGGATGACGACGCCGACGAGGCGTCATGGCTGGCCGACGAGGTGGCATCCCTGGTGGCCCGGGGGTCCCGGCCCGGCGACATTGCCGTGCTCTGCCGAGCCAAGTCCCTGGCCCGCCCGATCGAAGGGGCCATCGTGCGCCACGGCATCGCCTGCAAGACGGTGGGCGGCACCCCCTTCTTCGAGCGAAGGGAGATCAAGGACCTGATGGCCTACCTGGCCATGGCGGTCAACCCGGACGACGAGCTCTCGTTCCGCCGCTGTGTGAACGTCCCTCGGCGTGCGGTGGGGGACAGCAGCATCAAGCGACTGCGCGCCTTTGCCCGGACCTATGCGCTCCCGCTGAGCGAGGCGCTCGATCGTCGACACGAGATCGACGAGATGCCCACGCTGGCCGCCGACGGCCTGGGCCAGTTCATGGTCCTGCTCGATCGCATGCGAGCCGCCGATGCCACCGATGGGCCGGCGGCGGCCATCGATGCCGTCCTGGCCGACGGGCGCTTCATGGGCGAGCTCTTGGGCAAGGCCATCGACGAGGAGGAGGAGCTGTACCGGACCGAGAGCGTCGAACAGCTCCGGGCCATCGCCGCCGACCACCGCAGCATTCCCGATCTGTTGGAGATGGCGAGCCTGCTCACGCTGGCCGACGACATCGATGACGATGGATCACGGGTCCTGTTGATGACCATCCACGCGGCCAAGGGCCTCGAGTTCCCCAACGTGTTCGTCGTCGGGATGGAGGAGGGCATATTCCCCGATCGGCGCTGCCTCGAGGATGCCGAGATCGAAGAGGAACGTCGGCTGGCCTATGTGGCCATCACCCGGGCCAAGCACCGTCTCTACCTGTCCCATGCCCGGCGGAGGCGCACGCTGCACCAGGTCCAGGAGAACGAGCGCAGCCGCTTCCTCGACGAGATCCCGGTGGAGCTGATCGACGGCCTGGATGAGCCCATGGCCGCTTCGGCCGAGGGCGAGCCGGACCGGTTCGCCCTACTCAAGGCCAACTTGGGACTGTAGGCCGGTCTCCCTCTTCGCCGCAGTCGTCTTGGCCGAACCAGCCTTATTGGTCGATGCAGCCTTGGCTAGCGGGCGGTCCGCCGTGACCAGGGGCGAGACATCGGGTACGTCGATACCTGCGGCTCGCGCGGCATCGGCGGCGTCCGTGCTGCGATAAGTGGCGACCCCGAGGCCGGCCGCATCGAGCAGCGCATCGAGGGCCAGCGGAATGTCGGCGGCCAGGTTCCACACCTTCGGGATCGTCTCGGGACAGGCCATGATGCCCCAATACAGAACGCCGCGGTAGCTCATGATGGTGATGTTCACGCCCATGCCGTCCATGACCGGGCCCAGGGGAAATCCGGCCTGGAGCTCCGCTCCTCCGAAATAGAGGGGGAAGTCGGGACCGGGAACATTGGAGATCACCAGGTTGGCGATGGGTCGGTGTCGCTCCGCCAGCTTCATCCGGCTGTAAAAGCGGGCGCCGGCGGCGAACACGTTGGGCGTTGCGTGTTCAGCCCAGTTGAGCAGGGTCTCTGCTCCCAGTGCATTGTGCTCTTCCTTGGCCCCCTTGGTTCCTTCATGAATCGCCTCCAACTGTGCGAGAGGGTCCTCGAGTTGGGCCGGTAATTGCACGAACATCGACGACACCTTGTTGGACCCGGCCATGTCGGGATTGCTGGGCCGGACTGACACCGGGACGACAGCCACCAATGGCTTGTCGGGCAGCTCGTCGCCGTCGATCAGAAATCGCCGCAGCGCACCGGTGCAGACGGCCAGGACTACGTCGTTGACCGTGGTGCCCATGGCGTCTTTCAGCCGTTTCACATCGTTGAGCCCGATGGCGGAGAGGGCCACCGACCGCCGCCGGGTCAGCGATCCGTTGAACGAGGTCCGGGGGGCGGAGAGGGGCAGCGCCGCCTTGCCCAGTCCCGGACGGCTCTCCGACCCCTGGCGCACCTGGCGGACATGCAGTATGCGTTGCCCGGTGGTGAAAGCGTCCTTGGCCATCTCGAAGGGGCGCATGGTCCGGGCCACCACCGCCTGGGTGATCAACTCGAGGCTGGAGGGCACGTGGCTGTCGACGATGCCCGGATCTGGGGCCGGCCGCTCGGGAGGATCAGGTTCCAGGTCGAAGAGCACCGACAGCAGTTCCGCCCCCGAGACACCGTCCACGGTGGAGTGGTGCATCTTGGCGATGAACCCGATGCGGCCTCCGGACAGACCTTCGATGATCCACATCTCCCAGAGGGGCCGGGCTCGATCCAGCGGTCGCCCGGTGATATCACCGGCGATGGAGCCCAGCTCGCGCAGGCCCCCGGGACCAGGGACCGCCGCCAACCGGACGTGATAGTCGATGTCGAAGTCAGGATCGTCGATCCATACCGGGTGGCCCAACCGGAACGGGACTTCGACCAGCCGGCGCTGGAAGACAGGGGCATGAGGGACGCGCTTGGCAATGAATTGTTTCAGCGCCTCGAATGAGTAGCCCCCGGGAATGGTGGAGGGATCGATGATCGTGGTCATGGCCACGTGCATGTGGAGACTGGGTGTCTCCAAATAGAGAAAGCTGGCGTCCAGTCCGGTCAGTCGTTCCACGGTCCCCCTCGGTGCGGTGCTTCCCCATGCCAGTCGATACGAAACGTCCTCAAACCACCCCGGTGGTCGTGTCG
>JAUTXB010000224.1 GCA_030838245.1 Acidimicrobiaceae bacterium | reverse complement strand
CCCCGGGTCTGGGCGAGCGGTGGGGAATCGCACGTCGGTGGCTTCGGCCCCCGACCAGACGAACACGGCCCGATCCTCGACGCCAGCGTCCCGGGCCGCGGCCAGCGAGCACACCACCAGGGCGGCGCCCTGGTCGGAGCCCAAAAAGGCGGTCATGAGCTTGGTGTAGGGCTCGGCGACGATCCGGTTGTCCGGCGTGGGGGTGGCGATCTCCGCAGCCGTACGCTCCTGGGGGAACCACGCCGTCGGATGGTGGGCGGCGACCGTGGTGAAGGGGGCGAACAGGTCGCCGATCACTTGGCGATGTTCGGCGGCGCTGTGCCCGGCCCGTGCCGCCACCACGCTCTCGAACAGGGGATAGACGTGGACGGGAGCCATGAGCCCGATGGCCACCTCGCCCGGTCCGATACCGGGCTGGTCGTCCCCGACGACGGGGTCGGGCGGGAGATCAGCGAGCTCGGCACGCGGGAGCCCTGCAGCTCGACGGGCCCTCGACGACCGTATGGCCTCGGCTCCGGCGATCACCGTCACCGACAACGAGCCCTCGGCGATCTCTGACGCGGCCCGATTGACCAACCACTGGGGCGTGTTCCCTCCGACGGTGGTCACCTCGCAACGCCGGGGAGCCATGCCCGTGCGTCGGGCCAGTTCGGTGGCCGGAGCCGGCCCAACCTTGGTCATGACGTCGACCACGGTCAACCGATCGACGCGGTCCCGAAGTCGGGGGACCGACGCCAAGGCCGCATCGCAGGCCCGGGCCATGAGGTCGACGGGAGTCACCAGCTCGGTCCGCTCGATGCACTGTCCCGACGCAACGATGACAGGGATGCGTTCGGCACTGCGCTCCAGTGCACTCATGCGCCCTGCCCCAATGCACTCATGAGAGTTGAGTCGTCCCCATCGGCCGCACGAGGCGGCAAGCTATCGCACCGGCCGTTCCCGGGGCCACGTCGATCGGATGAGTGCCGACAGCCGAATCGAGCGGGCACGGCCACGGAGCTGAAATGCTGGCCGGATGGCAACGAGCACAGGGGCGCTACCCGAGGACTTCCTCTTCGGCGTGGCCACGGCGGGATTCCAGATCGAGGGCGGCTTCAACGGGCCAGGGCAACCGGCCAACAACTGGCTCACCTGGGAGCAGCTCGGCCGGGTGGAGCCGTCGGGTATCGCCGCCGACTTCTGGGCACACCCCGAAGTGGCCCTGGACCGGGCGGCCGGCCTCGGGTGCAACAGCTTCCGCCTCGGGCTCGAGTGGGCCCGGGTGGAGCCCCGGGAGGGCGAGATCGACGACACTGCCCTCGCCGGGTACGCCAGCATCCTCGACGGCTGTGCCGAGCGGGGTATGGCGCCGCTGGTCACCTTGCTGCATTTCACCCACCCGGCCTGGCTGGGCGAGGAGTTCTGGCTCCGGACTGACTCCTCCGAGCGCTACGTGGCCTGGGTCGAGATCGCCCTCGGTGCCCTCGCCTCCAAGTGCCGCCACTGGGTGACGCTGAACGAGATCAACGCGGTGGGCATGGGCTCATGGATCCTCGGGATGTTCCCACCGGGGCGACGGATGGCCTTCGCGGATGCCGCGGTGGCCATGGACAACATGCTTGCCGCCCACGTCCTCGGGTACGAGGCCGTCCACCGCGCCCGGCCGGACGCCGTGGTGAACACCAACAACGCGTCGGTGACCCTGTACGAGTTCGACGCCCTGCTCACCGACGTCCTGATGGCCAGGAGCATGGGCATCGACCGTGACGGTCTCGACCGCTGGCTCGATGAGCGTCGCATCCGCCACTACGCCGCCCACCCCACCTCGAACCGTGGCGAGCAGGCGCTGCGAAAGTTCAGCGCGGCGACCTCCCCGTACGGATTGCGCTCGCCACGCGCCGGGGACGCCCATGGGTCACGGCTCCGCCCGCGGTCGACCGGTCGGGCGGTCGACGCCGTCTATGCCAGCACCCACGAGCGGACACTCGATGTCGTCGGGTTCGACTACTACGACCCGCTGGCCGCCCGGCACATCCGCCTGCCCGGCCATGTCACCGCCGGAGGCCGGGCGTGGGCCCCGGCCCGGGAGCTGTGGGACGACGTGCCCGATCCGGAAGGGCTGCACACGTGGCTGAGGGCTCAGCACGCCATGACCCCCGACGTCTCCCTCTGGGTCGTGGAGAACGGTCTGTGCAACCGGGTACGCAACGGCCGCTCCTACCCGCGCCTCGACGGCTGGGACCGAAGCCGCTATATCCGAGAGAACATCGCCGCCGTGGTTGCCGCCGCCGATGCCGGACTGCCCGTCGGGGGCTACTGGCACTGGTCGTTGGTGGACAACTACGAGTGGGGCTCCTACCAGCCGAGGTTCGGCCTGTTCGGGCTGGACCGACACCACGGGCCCACCGGCGCACAATGGCTCGACACCGACTCGCTGGGCGGTGACGCCGCGGGGACCTACCGCCGGATCATCGCCGGACTGCGCGACGGGGACCGATCGGTGTTGGCTGGGCCGACCTGACCGCCCCTGATCGTCGCGGCGCGACTTCGGGCGGCTCGGGGTTGGGCCAGACCAATGTTTCCTCCATTCAGGCTGACCCGTGTTGGTCCGTTCAGGTCGACCCGTTGTGGTTGGCCGCACCCTGAGCCACGCCGGCCAGCACCCGCTCGGCCTGGTCCACGATCGACTCCACGATGGCGGCCGCCGGGATCAGGGTCCCGATGGCGCCCACGCCCTGGCCGGTCGGGTAGCACTCCCGCGCCGGGTCGATGCCCTCGGTGTCCTCCCCTCCGCCTAGGTGGAACGCACCGTCGCTGGACGCCCGGCCCAGTTGGCCGGGGAACTTCTGGAGCTCTTCGGGATGCTGGTCGAAGAACGCGGTGTACTCGTTGCGGACGACCCGCATGGTCTTTCCCGAGAATGCCCGGCTGATGGTGGTGCCGTCCTCGGCGGTGCGAACCAACGCGTCCTTGTACCCGGATACAGCACGCGCCTCGGGGGTGGCGATGAACCGGGTGCCCACCCACACGCCGTCAGCGCCGAGGGCCAGCGCGGCGGCCAGGCCGCGCCCGTCGAAGATGCCGCCGGCGGCGACCACGGGGACCTGGTCGCCGACCGCATCGACCACCTGAGGCACCAGCGGCATGGTGGCCACCTGACCGGTGTGGCCTCCAGCCTCGGTGCCCTGGGCCACGACGATGTCGCAGCCGGCGTCCACCGCACGCCGGGCGTGGTCGACCTTGCCGCACATGTTGATCACGAGCAGACCGCTCCGATGGCAGAGCTCCACGACCTCGCTGGGCACGCCCAGGCCGGCGACGAAGACGGAGGCCCCTCCCTCGATGATGTCCTCGACTTGGCCGACCAGGTCCCCGGGCATGGCCGTCAGCAAGTCCACGCCGAACGGCTTGTCGGTGGCCTCCTTGACCAGGGCGATCTCCGACACCATGCGCTCCCTGCTCATCGTGGACGCGCCCAGGCATCCGAAACCGCCGGCTTCGGAGACGGCAGTGACCAGGGGGGCATAGGACACTCCGCCCATGCCGGCCAGCATCACCGGATGTTGGACCTGGAGGATCTCAGTCAGTCGCGTCTGCATGTATGTCGTCTCCAATTCAGCGCTGCGAGCGGTAGCCGACTCTATCGAGCAACCGGTGCCCACCCGGCGGTGCCGCCACTCGTCCGGCCCAGTCAGTCGACGGTGCCGTAGGTCGTTGACCGATCCTCGGCGCGCCTGCCAGTGGCGATCAGTTCCCCGGCGACGGCAGTGAGGTCAGCGATCAACTCGTCTATGACCGCGGCATGGCCGGCGTGCACGGTGCCGTGCAGGCTGTCGGGTGGTGATTGCCGGTCGAAGTACCAACCGCCGCGCTCGGTTAAAGCGTCGCCGATTGCGAATGTGTCCGGCGGATCGGCAGCAGTGAGGTCGGCGCCGAAGGCCAACACGGTGGCGTCGGGATCCCCTCGTACGGCCAGGCCGGGAAGGCCCTCGATGGCCGACCGCAGGTCCCTGGCGGCCCGGTAGGTGTCCTTGGCCAGCCGCAAGTACCCGTCTTCGCCCAGGAACTGAAGGACCGCCCACCCGGCGGCGATCGGACCGGCGGGACGCGTCCCGGCCATCGAGGGCGAGCCGTAGAGGCCCCCGAGCCAGTTGGTGGTCAGGAACGGCTGCAGTCGGGCCAGCTCGGCTGTGCGGTACAGGACGACCGAGACGCCCTTGGAGGCGTATCCGTATTTGTGTAGGTCGGCCGACATCGAGGTGACGCCGGGCACGGTGAAGTCCCAGGGCTTGGCGACATGGCCGAGAGTCCCGAGAAAGGGAAGGATGAAACCTCCGAGACAGGCGTCCACGTGGCAGAGGACGCCGCGCTCCGATGCCAGTGCCGCCAACTCGGGAATCGGGTCGATCACGCCTTGCGGGTACGACGGTGCCGAACCGACGATGAGCACGGTGTCGTCGTCGACGGCATCGGCCATGGCGTCGACGTCGGCCCGGTAGTCCGGCCCCACCGGGACCCGCCGCGACTCCACATCGAAGTAGTGCGACGCCTTCTCGAAGGCGGCATGGGCGCTGGTGGCCAGCACCATGTTGGGCCGGTTGGTGGCGGGCATGGGCGGGTGTGCCGCTCCGTCGGGCCCGCTCGTCACCCGCTCGGAACGCCCCCAGTCCCGGGCCGTCTTGGTCGCCATCAAGAGCGACTCGGTCCCGCCCGAGGTCAGATAGCCCTGGATGTCAGCCGAACCGGGGATGAGCCGATCGGCGCCCAAGAGGCCGGCGGTGATGGTCACGATGTCGTGTTGCATCCAGCCCAGACTGGGGAACACCATCGTGTTCAGTGCGTTCTCGGCCGAGTACGCCGCGGCGGCGCGCTCGAGCAGGGCGTGAACCTCGTCGCCGGCCGAATAAACAAGGCTGAAGACTCGGCCGCCCCGCCAGTCGCGATCGTCAGCCCGCAGGTCCTCCATTCGACCCAGCACCTCGTCGGCGCCGACGCCGTGGGTGGGGAGACGATTGTCGGGAAAGCCCCCTGCAGCCATCGGCGCAGCTTAGAAGGGTGCCATCGCCGTTGTGCCGCTCGCCGAGGCCTCGAGAACTGGAGGCCTCGAGAACTGGAGCCTCAAGAACTGGAGACCTCAGGTGATATCTCGCCGGGTCATCACGAACGAGCCGATGATGGCGAAGATGAGCCCGTAGGTCAGCATCATCAGGCCACCGCCCCACCAGGGCAGGAGGATGGAGTTGAGGTTGCGGCCGGTGTGGTTGGCCAGCGCCTGCGCCGAAGCGCCCGGCAGCCACTTGGACAGTCCGCCATGCAGCGCATTGAGGAGGGCGCCGATCAGCGTCTCGCCGATCAGGAACCACCCCAGGGTGGCGATGAGCGCGGCCACCTGGTTTGTCAGCCACGACCCGACCCCCACGCCGAGGATGGCGTACAAGACGAACACCCCGATCATCCCGGGCACGACGGCGGGCAACTGGTGGATCAAGGCGGAAGGCGAACCGTGGCGGGCCGACAGCACGATCGAGCCGGCGACCACGGTGATGATGAGAAGGATCACGGCCAGGACGACGCCGAGGATGGCCGCGACGATCAGCTTGGAGGCGACCATCCGCCCCCGACGGGGAGTGACCAGGAAGGTGGACGTCACCGTCTTGTGTCGGAATTCGGTGGTGATGCAGAGCACCCCCAAGAGCATGATGAACAGGTCGCCGAAGTTCAGGCCGGCACCGGCCAGGTTGCGCAGCTGGTTCACGGTGGTAGGAGTGAACCAGGCGTCCCCGCCGTGGGCGGACCTGCCGCCTGGGCTGCTCCCGCTCAGGAAGGAGAGCAGGATGCCCAGCCCGGTGAACAGACAGGCCAGCCCGAGGAGGAGCCACGGCACCGAGGTGGTCCGGAGCTTCAACCACTCGGAGCGCACCAACCGGATCATGACGGCACCCCTTCGGGCATGGGTGCGTCGAACCCGGAGGTGAGGCTGAGGAAGACCTCTTCGAGCCCGCCTCCTTCTTGCCGGAGGTCGTACACGATGATCTGGTTCTGGGCCAGCACCGGTCCGAGCCACTCGGGGGAGGCGCCGTCGATCATGATGACGTCGGGCTCTGTCCACCGGGCGCCGACCTGTTGGGCGGCGAGGACGTCGACCAGGCGCTGGGCTTCGGGAGTCCGCACCCGCATGCCTCCTCCCGTGCCTGTTCGGAGCCGCAGTTCGGCCAGGGTTGTCTGGAGCACCAGCTTTCCGTGGGAGACGATGACGACGTCGTCGACCGTCTCCTCCATTTCGGAAAGCAGGTGTGAGGACACCAGCACCGCCCGACCCGTCGAGGCCTGGTGTCGGATGAAGGTCCGCAGCCATTGAATGCCCTGCGGGTCGAGGCCGTTCGAAGGCTCGTCGAGGATGAGGACGTCGGGATCTCCGAGGATGGCGGTGGCCAGCTCCAAGCGCTGCCGCATGCCCATCGAGAATCCGCCCACCCGCTTGTTGGCCACCTCGGTCAGCCCCACCAAGGCCAAGGCCTCGTCCACCCGGCTGTAGGGGAGTCCGGTGGCCATGGCCACGACCTTGAGGTGCTTGGCGGCCCGACGCGCCGGGTGGAAGCTGGTGGCCTCGAGCACCGACCCAACGTGGCGGATCGGATGCTCTAAGTCCCGGTAGGCCTGCCCGTTGAACGTCGCCGTCCCTTGGGTGGCCGAGACCAGTCCGAGCAACATTCGCAAGGTGGTCGTCTTGCCGGCGCCGTTGGGCCCGAGGAATCCGGTCACTCGGCCGGCCGCCACCTCGAAACTGAGATCGTCAACGGCGACGACGTCCTTGAACCGCTTGGTCAGTCCGGTGACCTCAATGGCCGAAGGCATTTCCCGACGCTAGCGCGGGCGCTCGACGCCCTCTTGTACGTGCCGTGTTCCGGCGCCCCACTGCGCTCGGCCGCCGACTGCGGTCAGACGTCGACGCAGATCTCAGAGGGGAGCAGGAGCCCGACGGCCACCACCAATTCGTTGTGCACGCGGCTCATATCACTCCAGCCGTTGACCCAACCCCCGAGCACCGAGTACCACACGTGGCCGAGGATCCGGGCGCGGTCGCCGAGATTCTCGGGGTGGGGCTCGCCAATGGCGCGGGTGATGATCCCCTCCATGACCACGGTGATCTGCTGCTGGCACTCGACGGCGGCTGGATCAGGCGAGGACAGCGAGGTGAACACGGCACTGACCAATTTGGGTTGGCGGCCCATGGCTCGCAGCGCCCGGTCGAGGACGTCAATCACCCGTGTCGCCGCCGTCGCACCCTGAGCCGGAAGCTGCGACAGCCGGGCATCGAGCTGCTCGACCCAGCTCACCAGGGCAGCGGCCAGCAAGTGGTCCTTGCTGGTGAAGTACCGATAGACGGTGCCCATGGCTACGTCGGCGCGGGCGGCGACGTCGCGCATCTGGACCGCTTCGTATCCCCCCTCGAGCCCGAGGGCCATGGCCGCGTCGATGACACGCTGGCGACGCGCCTGTTGGGCGCGGGTCAATGAGCGTGGCACCGGGCGGCTGACCATGATGCATCACCCTACTCGTCAGGGGTTTCTGCTCAGTGATCCCGCGGCGAGAAACGGGCACCCGCGATCGCAGGTGAATCGCAGTTTCCGCCACCGGATGGTGTCGGACCGAGCCGTCTCAGACCTCAGACGTAGGCGTGAACGACGGCGCGATAGTTCTGGGTGGGCGCCGACGTCGGTGGCGCGGGCGTGGGCGTGGGCGGAGGTGCCGGGGCCAGGCGTCGGCCGACGCGCTCGAGGAACGTCAGAGGAGCGGGGGTCGACGCCGGTTCGGGCGCGGGAGGCGCGGGAGGGCCGACGAACACTTCGACTCGGGAGAACCCGGCCGCGCGGGCCAGACCTTTGATGGCGCCGATGGTTGGCACGTACCAGTTTCCGAAGTCCACACCGACGCTGCTGTCGGCGTGGAACTGCATGGCGCTCTCGTTGTCGAAGCCGTGGAGGTGGACCGCCTCGGTCTCGATAACCGCGACCTCGCCGGTTACCGCCCGGAGTCGTTCCATGGCCGTTAGCGGCTCTTTGATGTGGTAAAGCACGCCGAGGTACAGGACCACGTCGAAGGTACCCAGCCCATCGAGGTCGATCTTCATGAAGTCGTCCAACACTGGCTCGACCTTGCTGCCGATGGCCTTGTGGGCGAACTCGAACCCGCGACGACCAGGAAGGTCGTCATGCCAGAAGTCGGTCTCGTCTCGGCCGTGGTCGGGCAACACGCCCTTGGAGATGCACTCGTTCCAGTAGGCACCCCGGGCCACGAAGTCGACGCCCCAGGCGTAGTGGTCGAGCGCCACCACCCGGCTGGCACCGGCGCGCTCGGCGTGGAAGGAGTAGTAGCCGTCCCATGCTCCGATATCGAGGACTGACCGACCCTCGAATTCTGGAAGTTGGTCCGATCTGAGAGCGAGCTCGGTCAGGCCCTTGGTCACGACGCCATTGCCCAGGTCGATCGAATGAAACCACTGGATGGCGTCCGCCTCGGACTGGAGGTCGTGTTCCGTCGTCATGGGCGGGACTCTATCGATCCCGGAGGTATCCGTGGGACACCAGCGGCAAGCCGACCTGGTCAGTCCGGCGAGCGGCCCCGCCCAGACGACGTCAGCGGGCCCGGACGCCCTCAGCGGGCCCGGACGCCCTCAGCCGGCCCGGACGCCCTCAGCCGGCCCAGACGATCGACTGCAGCTCCGAATACGCCTCCAGGCCGTAGTCCCCGCCGTCTCGGCCCACCCCGCTCATCTTGAAACCGCCGAACGGTGCTTCCATGTTGCGTTGGGCCGTGTTGATGCCGACGTGCCCGGCCCGCAGCCGCTTGGCCACGGCGAGGGCTCGAGCGGTGTCGGCAGAGAAGACGTAGTCGTAGAGGCCGAAATCGCTGTCGTTGGCGATGGACACGCCTTCCTCGTCGTCGTCGAACGGTATGGCTACGACGACGGGCCCGAAGATCTCCTCACGGGCCACGGTGATGTCGTTGCCGCCGGTGATCAGCGTCGGTTCCACGTAGTACCCGGTCGGCAAGTGGTCGGGGCGGTTCCCGCCCGCCACGACTTCGCCCTGCTGGCGGCCGGTCTCGATGTAGTCGAGCACGCGCTGTTGCTGCGCGCCCGAGATCACCGGCCCGACCACTGTGTCGAGCTCGAGGGGATCGCCCACCTTGAGGGCGCCGGCGAAGGCGGACATCCTCTCGACGACCTGGTCGAAGATGCTCCGGTGGATGACGGCACGAGTGGGGGCCGTGCAGATCTGTCCGGAGTGGAACGCCCAGGTAGACCCGATGGCGGTGATCGCCGCATCGATGTCGGCGTCGTCGAAGACGACCGCCGCCCCTTTGCCCCCCAGCTCGAGCAACAGCCGCTTCATCCTCCCTCCGCCGGCCTGGGCGATTCGCTGCCCCACCGCGGTCGAGCCGGTGAAGGAGATCATGTCGACGTCGGGCGACTCGGCCAGCACCGATGCCGGCCCCGGACCCTGTGAGTTCACCAAGTTGACCACTCCCGGTGGAAAGCCCACCTGGTCGAGGATGCGGATCAGCTCCACGATGGCCAGGGGATCCTGCGGTGCCGGTTTGACCACCACGGTGTTGCCCATGGCCAGTGCCGGGGCGATCTTGCCAGCCAGGTTGGTGAGGGGGAAGTTGTAGGAGGCGATGGCGGCCACCACGCCCACCGGTTGCCGATAGGCGAGAGCGCTGACCAGTCCACCGGGGGCCAACGGCGTGGCACCGGTGACGAAGGGCGGCAGTGACTTCTCCTGCACGTGGCGGATGTCACGTGTGTACCGCTCGAATCGATCGCAGCTGACCGGCACCTGCATGCGCGAACCGACCGAGGCGGTGGCTCCTGTCTCGGCGATGACCAAAGCCACCAGCTCGTCGCTCTTGGCCCGAATGGCCGGCGCAACCTGCTTCAGCAGAGCCAAGCGCTCCTCGACCGGCGTGGCCGACCAGGCCGGAAGGGCTTCGGCAGCGGCAGCTGCCGCTGCTTTGGCGTCCTCGACCGAGGCGTTGGGCGCCTGACCGACAACCTGCTCGGTGGCCGGATTGATGATGTCGTACGTCCCGTCGCCGGCGTCCACCCACTTCCCACCGATCAAGAGCTGGTGTTCGTCTCTGGTGATCCGCTCGCTCATGGATGCTCACTTTCTTCGGGCCGGTGTGGCCTCTTCTCGGCCAAATGGCCAGCTACTCGGGCCGACATGGCCCGTACTTCATGCCGACATGGCCCATACCCCGGGCCGACATGGCCCGGACTTCAAGCCGATTGGGCCACGGTCGGGTCGACGGTGACCGTATCCCGACCCGACCGCAACAGTGTGCCGGGAAGATTGCCGGTCGGCTTGCCGTCGGCGATGGTCTCCACTCCGTTCACCAGGACACGGACCACGCCGATGGCGTCGGCGATGAGCCGGGGGCTGTTCCCCGGCAGGTCGGAGACGAGCTGGGCCGGCTCGGAACCGACGGTCTCGGGATCAAAGACGAACAGGTCGGCCCGCATCCCTTCGGCGATCCGCCCCCGGTCGGCCAGCCCGAAGAGCTCAGCTGGAGCCTCGGTCATCAGCTGGATGGCCCGCTCCACCGACACCAGCTTCCGCCGCCGCAAGCAGTCGGACAGGAACGACGTCGGGTAGTTGGATCCGCACATGCGGTCGAGGTGGGCGCCGGCATCGGATCCACCGATCATGGCCCGGGGGTCGTTCCACACGTCAACCCGCAACCGCCACGAGGCATCGTCGCCGTCGGACGCCTTGGGCCACAGCACGGTCCGGAGGTCATCGGCGATGACGATGTCGAGCAACGTGTCGAAGGGCTCCTTTCCTTGCTCTTCGGCAATGGCTCCGACGTCCTTCCACCTGAGTCCCTCGTTGGCCCCAGAGAAGGTGTCGCCGATGATGTAGTTGGCCCAGTGCGAGAGGCGACGGAAGACGCCCGCATCCTTGGAATGGGCTAGCTCGTCGAGCTCGGCGCGTACGGCGGGATCTCGCAACTTTTCGATCCGCTTCTCGATCGGCAGGCCCATCACGTCGCCCCATCCCGGGATCAGGAACAGGGCGCAGAAGTTGGCAAAGCTCATGTTCATCGGCACCAGCGTGGGCATGGTCAGGGCCACCACCTGGCCACCGGCATCGGCCGCCTTTGACGACACCTCGAGCTGACGGGCCACCTTCTCGGGTGAGCGGGAGTCGACGGTCAACACGTTCCAGTTCAGCGGCCGCCTGGCGGTGGTCGACATGTCGACCATGAGGGGCGTCTCCTCGTCGGAGAAGGTGTCGAGGCAACCGTTGGTGATGTACTCGAGTGTGGTCCCCGGGTGGTCGCGGACGACCTCGCAGAAGGCCAGCATCTCGCGGCGGTCGGCGTTGCGAGACGAGATGGGATTGCCGTCGCCGTCGGAGTGGGTGCGCGACTGCGAGGAGGAGAAGCCGAGCCCGCCAGCCTCGAGCGATTCGGCCAGCAGCGCGGTCATGGCCTCGAGCTCCTCGTCATTGGCCACTTCCGAGGAGCGGTCTGTCCCCATGACCCATCGCCGGAGTGCGCAATGGCCGACGAGAAAACCCGCATTGACACCCAGGTTCCCGTCGAGCTTGCCGAGGTAGTCGGCGAAGGTGGTCCAGTCCCAGGGGACCCCGGTCTCCAGGGCCACCAGCGGCATGCCTTCGACCTTCGCCATCATCCGACGGATGTAGTCGTGGTCCTCAGCTTTGATCGGAGCCAGCGTGAAGCCACAGTTGCCACCGATCACCGTGGTCACTCCGTGGAGGTTCGAGGGCGATGCGGTGGGGTCCCAGAACAGCTGGGCGTCGTAGTGGGTGTGGGGGTCGATGATCCCCGGGGCGACGATGAGGCCGTGCGCATCGAGCTCGGTGGTGCCCTGCTCGGTGATGTCGCCGACGGCCACGATCACCCCGTCGCGGATCCCGACGTCGGCCCGTCGAGCCGGTGCGCCTGTCCCGTCGATGACCTGGCCGTTTCGGATCACGTAGTCGAGCATGGTGGCCTTTCTTCGCCGTGGTCAGGTTTGACTCCGACCCGACCCTGACCTGACGGGCTGCCAGTTTACGGTGCGGGTTGACTGGCCAGCCAAAGGCGCAGGCTGACGCGATTGCCAACGTGCAGTCGCAGTCCAGTCGGCCGCCCCGACCTGGTTGTCGGGACCAATGCTAATTTCGCGGAATCTTCGACTGGTTGCGGGACTCATTGTTGCCGGTGGTCGTGATCCTGCTCGGTGCAGGCCTGCTCGTCCGGTTCGCGCACTGGCTGGGCGCACGGCACCGAGCCGGCATCGATGCGTATATCCGCGAGCTGATCGAAGCTGGCAGTTCTGCTTCGGAGAGCAACAAACGCTCCCGGGTGGTCAGCGAGGCCATCGAATGGGCAGTCGTCGCGCTGACCTGGTTCGTGGCCGGGATCCTGAGCATCGAGAAGCTCGGGGTTCCGCTGACCACGCTCGTGGCTCCGGCCACCGTGGCCGGCGTGGCCATCGGCTTTGGCGCCCAACAGCTGGTGGGCGACCTGCTGTCCGGCTTCTTTCTGTTCGCCGAGCACCAATTCGCGTTTGGCGACGTCATCCGCCTTTCGGTACCGGGCCAGACC
>JAUTXB010000222.1 GCA_030838245.1 Acidimicrobiaceae bacterium | reverse complement strand
ACTGCCTGTTCGACTCCGTGCCTGCCTACCGGGAGCTCAAGTCCCGGGGTCTTTCCCAAGACGAGTTGGTCGACGCGCTGCTGGACCCCGCCGTTCGCCGCTCGATCGAGGAGTGGGTGCCCGAAGGGTCCGACATCGGAAAGATGAAGCAGGCCTACGAATCCACGTACTCACTGGGAGTGCCGCCCGAGTACGAGCCCGGCCCCGAGCGCTCCCTGGCCGGGATCGCCGCCGCCTCGGGGCGCTCGCCGATCTCGGTGGCCTATGAGGCCATGCTCGAGGACCGGGGCCACGGGCTGCTGTACCTGCCCATTCTCAACTACGCCAGCGGCGACCTGGAGCCGGCGCGCCAGATGTTGCTCCACCCGCGGGCGGCAGCCGGTCTGGCCGACGGAGGGGCCCACTGCGGGGTCATCTGCGATGCCTCCCAACCCACTTTCATGCTCACCCACTGGGTGCGGGACCGGACGCGGGGCGAACGCCTCCCGCTCGAGTGGATCGTGAAGAAGCAGACCCAGGACACGGCCCAGCTCTACGGCCTCGGTGATCGGGGCACGCTCGAGCCCGGGAAGCTGGCCGACATCAACATCATCGACTTCGAAGGGTTGCAACTCGGCAATCCGCGCGTCCACAGTGATCTGCCCGCCGGTGGGCGCCGGCTTCTCCAGGATGCCAGGGGCTACGTGGCCACCATCAAGTCGGGAACGGCTACCTTCGAGAACGGTGAGGACACCGGTGAGCGCCCCGGGGTCCTGATCCGGGGGTCTCGTTGACCCCTGCGTAGTGCAGGGTGCGGTTGTCGGACCAGCGACGGCGATCGGCAAACGGGGCAGACGAGAGAGAGGACTGACGCGTGTCGAGTGAAGTCAAAGGGGTCGTGGCCAAGGCAAAGGATGCGCCCGTCTCGCTCGAGACGATCGTGGTGCCCGATCCCGGTCCGGGCGAGGCCACGGTGGTCGTCCAGGCCTGCGGCGTGTGCCACACCGATCTGCACTACCGCCAGGGTGGTATCAACGACGCTTTCCCGTTTCTGCTCGGCCACGAGGCCGCCGGGGTGATCGAGGCCGTCGGCTCCGACGTGACGTCGGTTGCCCCCGGTGACTTCGTCGTACTCAATTGGCGTGCCGTCTGCGGCCAGTGCCGGGCGTGCCGGCGAGGGCGACCGTGGTACTGCTTCAATACCCACAACGCCACCCAGAAAATGACGCTGGCCGACGGCACGACGCTGGAGCCCGCCCTGGGCATCGGTGCCTTCGCCGAGAAGACGCTGGTGGCCGCGGGGCAGTGCACCAAGGTCAATCCGGCCGCCCGTCCCGAGGCGGTCGGGCTCCTCGGGTGCGGCGTCATGGCCGGCCTCGGTTCGGCCATGTTCACCGGGGATGTCACCCTCGGGGACTCGGTGGCCGTATTCGGGTGTGGCGGAGTGGGGTGCGCGGCGGTGGCCGGTGCCCGTCTGGCCGGTGCGTCCACGGTGATCGCCGTCGATCTGGACCCGAGCAAGCTCGTCCAGGCTCGCGAGTTCGGCGCCACCCACACGGTCGATTCCTCCATCGACAATCCGGTCGAGGCCATCCGCGAGCTCACTGGCGGCAACGGTGCCGATGTCTGCATCGAAGCGGTGGGCAATCCCACCGTGATGGCCCAGGCCTTCTACGCCCGCGACCTGGCCGGGACGCTGGTACAGGTGGGCGTGCCCACCCCGGACATGCAGATCGAGCTGCCGATGATCGATTTCTTCGGTCGAGGCGGTCGCCTGAAGCCCAGCTGGTACGGGGACTGCCTGCCCGAACGGGACTTCCCCGTGTTGGTCGAGCTCTACCTCCAGGGCCGGCTGGACCTCGACCGCTTCGTGTCCGAGACGATTCCCCTCGACGGGGTGGAGGAGGCCTTCGCCCGGATGCAGCGAGGCGAGGTCCTCCGCTCGGTCGTGACCTTCGACCGATGATCGAGCTCGTGACCACGGCGGGCACCTTCTCCCTCGACGGTGAGGACTTCGAGGTCGAGAACAACATCTGGTTGGTCGGGGACGATCGCCGGGTCATCGTCGTCGATGCGGCCCACGACCACCGCCCCATCGTCGAGGCCATCGGCGACCGGCACACGGTCGCCATCCTGGCCACTCATGGCCACAACGACCACATCAATGCGGCGGGGGAGCTCTCCGATGTGCTCGACGCGCCGATCTGGTTGCATCCCGACGACCTGATGCTGTGGCGGCAGGTCTACCCGGATCGGGAGCCCGACCGGGCGCTGACCGACGGGTGGGAGCTGTCCGCTGGCGGCACCACACTCCGAGCCATGCACACGCCGGGCCATTCGCCGGGGGGCGTCTCGCTCTACGACGCTGTCGGGGGTGTCGTCTTCTCCGGTGACACCTTGTTCAAGGGTGGCCCGGGCGCCACCGGGCGCTCGTTCTCGGACTTCCCGACGATCGTCGAGTCCATCAGAGAGCGTCTGCTGACCCTCCCCGACGACACGAGGGTGCTGCCGGGACACGGCGACGAGACCACCATCGGCGCAGAGGCCAGGGACCTTCCGCAATGGGTGGCCCGCGGCCACTAAGCGATACCATCGGCCCACAACCTGACGGGGGAAGATCGATATGGACGTTGACGGATTCGTTCTGGTGCACGGCGGCTACCACGGCGCTTGGTGCTGGGATCAAGTGCGACCCAAGCTGAGCCTTCCCTCGGTGGCCGTGGACCTCCCCGGCCGGGGGAGCCGGCCCCGCACCGACCAGCCGGTGACCATCGACCAGTGCGTGGAGGCTGTCGTGGCCGACGCTGACGCGGCGGGACTGGACCGGGTGGTGCTGGTTGGCCACTCCATGGGCGGGATCAGCATCACCGAGGTGGCCAACCGCCACCCCGATCGCATCGAGCACTTGGTCTACCTGGCCGCCTTGGCCCTGCCCGCGGGCAGCACGGTGTTCGACCTCTACTCGCTCGATGACGCCGGGGCCCTTGCCGATCCTGCCGGGGTCATGCCGCTGTTGGACGAGGAGACGGCCCATCAGATGTTCGCCGGCGATCTCAGCCCCGAGGCTTTCGCCATCGCCCATGCCCAGTGCGTGCCCGAGCCCGTCGGATTGTTTGGGGCCACCGTCTCCGGCTACGACGCTGGTGTCCCGGCTACCTACGTGCGCTGTAGTCGCGACGGGGCTGTCACCGCCGAGGCCACCGAGCCGATGCTGGCGACACTCCAGCCGGCCACGGTGATCGAGCTCGACGCCGACCACGATGTGATGCTCTCCCAACCCGATGTGGTGGCCGACTTGCTGAACGGCGTGGCCGGCTGACTGACGACCGGACAGACCGGTATCGGGTCGTCATCGGGCGTGGTTCATCCGACCAGCGGTTGACTGGATATAATTGTCACTGTGACGAAATCAGCGGACACACCCCGGTGCGCCTGGTGTCGACGCCCGCTCCCTCGTCCCGAGGGTCCGGGGCGACCACGGCGATTCTGCAGCCGGTCGCACCGCCAGCGGTCCTA
>JAUTXB010000198.1 GCA_030838245.1 Acidimicrobiaceae bacterium | reverse complement strand
AGATTCGCGGCTCTTCGGCCTCCGGCCAGCGCCGGAAGAAGGCGACCAAGCGCCTGCGGGTGGTCGAGGCGTTCCGGAAAGGCCGAAACAAGCCGGAGTGGATGATTCTGACCGTCCTCCCGGTCCTGCCCCCAGACCTGCGCCCGATGGTCCAATTGGACGGCGGTCGCTTCGCGACCTCCGACCTGAACGATCTCTACCGCCGGGTGATCAACCGGAACAACCGCCTGAAGCGGCTGTTGGACCTGGGCGCGCCCGAGATCATCATCAACAACGAGAAGCGGATGCTCCAAGAGGCCGTCGACGCCCTGTTCGACAACGGCCGCCGCGGCCGTCCGGTCACCGGTCCGGGCAACCGACCCCTCAAGAGCCTGTCCGACATGTTGAAGGGCAAGCAGGGACGGTTCCGCCAGAACCTGTTGGGCAAGCGGGTCGACTACTCGGGCCGTTCGGTCATCGTCATCGGCCCGACCCTGCAGCTCCACCAGTGTGGACTGCCCAAGCTGATGGCGCTCGAGCTGTTCAAGCCCTTCGTCATGAAGCGCCTGGTCGACGCCGAGCTGGCTCAGAACATCAAGTCGGCCAAGCGCATGGTCGAGCGCCGGCGTCCCCAGGTGTGGGACGTGCTCGAGGGTGTCATCAAGGAGCACCCGGTGCTGTTGAACCGGGCGCCCACCTTGCACCGCCTGGGCATCCAGGCCTTCGAGCCCGTCCTGGTCGAGGGCAAGGCCATCCAGGTCCACCCGCTGGTGTGCACGGCGTTCAACGCCGACTTCGACGGCGACCAGATGGCCGTCCATCTCCCGCTGTCCGCCGAGGCCCAGGCCGAGGCGCGGGTGCTGATGCTGTCGGCCAACAACATCCTGTCCCCGGCCACCGGTCGTCCCATCACCGTTCCTACCCAGGACATGGTGTTCGGGATCTACTACCTGACCCTGGCCGTCGACGGCGAGAAGGGTGAGGGCCGGGTCTTCCGCCACGCTTACGAGGTGGAGGCGGCCTTCGATGCCGGCGACATCCATCTGCAGGCCAAGATCGTCATCCGCCCCGAGGCCGGCACCCCGCTGGCCCAGTCCATCGAGCGGGCCAACGATGCCGACACCACCCACGAGGACGGCGACCGGGTGGAACTGGTGACGACGGCCGGTCGGCTCTTCTTCAACTCCGGCCTGCCCGACGGGTACCGCTTCATCAACGACATCGTGGGCAAACGCAACACCTCGATCGGCTCCATCGTCGAAGAGGTGGCGGCCAACTACCCCAAGCACCTGGTGGCCGAGAGCCTCGACCGCATCAAGGCGCTCGGGTTCCGCTACGCCGCCCAGTCGGGCCTCACCATCTCCATCAACGACGTCCGCACCCCGCCGGACAAGCAGACCATCCTCGACCGCTACGAAAAAGAAGCGGACAAGGCTGAGACGCAGTTCAAGCGGGGCATCATCACCGATGACGAGCGGCGCCAAAAGGAGATCGAGATCTGGACCTCGGCCAACTCCGAAGTGGGCCGGGCCATGGAGAAGTCCCTCTCCAAGATCGCCTTCAACCCGCTCGACATGATGGTCGACTCCGGCGCTCGAGGGAACGCCCAGCAGATCCGCCAGATCGCCGGCATGAAGGGCCTGGTCTCGAACCCTCGCGGTGAGATGATCCCCCGGCCCATCAAGTCGTCCTTCCGAGAGGGCCTGTCGGTGCTCGAGTACTTCATCTCGACCCACGGCGCCCGCAAGGGACTGGCCGACACCGCCCTCCGGACCGCCGACTCGGGCTACCTGACCCGGCGCCTGGTCGACGTGGCCCAGGAGCTGATCGTCCGCGAGGACGACTGCGGGAGCACCCGCGGCATCTGGATCGAAAACATCGTCCCCGACGAGGCCGGCAAGCGCTCGTACCTGGAGACCCGGGTCTACGGCCGCATCACCGTCGACGACGTCGTCCTGTCGGACAAGTCGAAGATCCCCGCGGGCACCATCCTGCTCGACGACGTGGTCAACCGCCTTCGGGACGACCCGAGCGTGGACCGGGTCCGCACCCGGTCGGTGCTGACCTGTGAGGCCGAGCAGGGCATCTGTGCCGCTTGCTACGGCCAGTCACTGGCCACGGGCATGATGATCGAGCTCGGTGAGGCGGTCGGCGTCATTGCCGCCCAGTCCATCGGCGAGCCTGGCACCCAGCTGACCATGCGTACCTTCCACACCGGCGGCATCGTGGGCGAGGACATCACCCACGGCCTCCCCCGGGTGGTCGAGCTGTTCGAAGCTCGCACCCCCAAGGGCGCCGCCGTGCTGGCCCGCCACTCGGGCGTGGTCCGGGTGGAGGAAGAGGAGTCCGGTCGCCGCATCACTGTGGTGGCCGACGACGGCGCCGAAGAGACGGTGCTGGTGGCCCAGCGAGCCCACCTCGAGGTCACCGACGGCCAAGAGGTCGGTGCGTGAGACGCGCTGGTCGAGGGCCCGAAGGACCCCAAGGAGCTCCGCGACGTCAAGGGCATCCGCGAGACCCAGCAGTACCTGGTCGAAGAGGTCCAGAAGGTCTACCGGGA
>JAUTXB010000173.1 GCA_030838245.1 Acidimicrobiaceae bacterium | reverse complement strand
ATCGCTGGCCATGGCGGTCAAGGTCTTCCGCACCGGCCTGCTCGACAGCGCCGACGGTGGTGACATCGGGTGGTCCCAGGTGCCCCTCCGGGAGCTGCACGCAGAGAACGGATGCCGGGCTTTGTCGGCGGCCGGGGTCGACGTCCGTCTCGGGTCTCGGGTTGAGGGGGTGTCCCGCACCGCCGACGGCGGCTGGGCCGTCGCCACGCTCGACGGTCCCGAAGCTGCCGATTCGGTGGTCGTGGCCACTCCGCCGGAGGTGGCCGCGAGCCTCGTGCCCGATGGCCTCCTGCCCGCCATCGACGGGCTCGGCGTGTCGCCCATCGTCAACGTGCATCTGGTGCTCGATCGCCAGGTGACCGATCTCCCCATGGCCGCCGGCGTGGGCACCCCGATCCAGTTCCTCTTCGACCGGACCACCTCATCGGGTCTCCGCCAGGGACAGTGCCTTGCCATCTCGTTGTCGGCCGCCGATGCCTACGTCGGCCGGCGCCCCGAGGACCTGGTGCACTCGTTTCGCCAGTCGCTCGACGACCTGCTCCCCTCGGCCCGGCACGCTCGCCTGGTTGACGGCACCGTCAGCCGCGAGCACTCGGCCACCTTCCGCGCCGTCCCCGGTTCCGCCGCCCTGCGACCGTCCGCTCGGACCGGTATGCCCGGGCTGGCTCTGGCCGGGGCGTGGTGCGACACGGGCTGGCCGGCGACCATGGAGGGCGCGGTGCGCAGCGGGCAGTCAGCTGCGTCGGTGGCCCTGGACGAGGTCGGCGGCCAGCGCAGCGGACCGGCCCCCGAGCTCGAAGGAGTACGGCATTGACCGCCACACCCGCAACTGCCGCACCAACTGTGCCCGCCGCACCCCCCGACGCCCTGGGGCGCGCCGCCGCTTTGGTCGCTCCGGCGCTCGATGCTGCCGTCGACCGCCTCAGCCCCGAGCTGGTCGCTCCCATTCGCCATCACCTGGCCGGTGGGGGCAAGCGGGTTCGGGCCGCGCTGGTGCTGGTGTCGGCCGCGGCCGCCGGCGGGGCCGAGGAGACAGGCATTCCCGGCGCCGTGGCCATCGAGCTGGTCCACAACTTCTCCCTACTCCACGACGACATCATCGACGAGGACCGTGATCGGCGTCATCGCCCTACCGTCTGGGCCCAGTTCGGGATCGGCTCGGCCATCATCGCCGGCGACGCCCTGGCTGCACTGGCCACCCAGGTGCTGCTCGATGACCCCACTCCCGAGCGGGTGCGGGCCACGGCCACCCTGGCCACGGCCACCCAGGAGATGATCTCCGGCCAGGCCGACGACATGGCTTTCGAGACCCGGTCGTCGGTCACCGTGGAGGAGTGCCTGCGCATGGCCACGGGAAAGACGGGTGCGCTGCTGTCGTGTGCCTCGTCGCTCGGTGCCGTGCTGGTCGGCGCACCTGACTCGACGGTCGAAGCATTGGCCGACTTCGGTCGGAACGTGGGCATCGCCTTCCAGGCCATCGACGACGTGCTGGGCATCTGGGGCGAGCCCAGCCAGACCGGGAAGCCGGTCGGCAACGACTTGGTCCAGCACAAGATGACCCTCCCGGTGGTCAGCGCACTGGAGCGCGTCGACGGCCGGCGCCCCGAGCTCGAGGCGCTACTCAGTCGCACGCTGGACGGCCAGGACGTGGTCGAAGCGGCCCGCATCATCGAGGAGAGCGGCGCACGCGACGCGGCGATGGACATCGCCGAGTCGCACCTGGAGGCCGCGCTGACGTCGCTGGACCGAGCCGACCTCCTCCCCGGTCCCCGTTCCCAGTTGGAGGCCATCGCCCACTTCGTGACCGAGCGGGACCGATGACGGCCGTCACCACTTCCTCGCTGGTCGACGCCCGCCGTGACGCGGAGTCGACCGACACCGTCGGTCCCGCCCTCGATCAGGCCGTGGGCGAGGCGCTGGGTCGCGCCGTCGGCGCCCTGGGGCGGCTCCAGGACGCAGACGGCTGGTGGAAGGGCGAGCTGGAGACCAACGTCACCATGGAGGCCGAGGACCTGCTGCTCCGTCAGTTCCTCGGGATCAGGACCGAGGAACTGACGGAGAGGACGGCGACGTGGATCCGCTCGCGCCAGCGCGATGACGGGACCTGGGCCACCTTCTACGGAGGGCCGTCGGACCTCTCCACCACCATCGAGGCCTACGTGGCCCTGCGACTGGCCGGCGACGGGGTCGACCAGCCCCACATGGCAAAGGCCGCTCGTTTTGCCCGGGAGTCGGGCGGCCTGGAGGCCAGCCGGGTCTTCACCCGCATCTGGATGGCGCTGTTCGGTCTCTGGTCCTGGGAGGACCTCCCGGTCATGCCGCCCGAGCTCATGCTGCTCCCGCCGTCCATCCCCTTGAACATCTACGACTTCGGCTGTTGGGCCCGCCAGACGGTGGCCGCCCTCACTGTGATCAGCGCTCACCGGCCGGTGCGGCCCATCCCGGTGACCATCGACGAGCTCCGGAGCGGAACAGAGCCCGATCGCCGAGCGACCAGCCGCTGGGGGAGGCGCTTCGAGCACCTCGACCGGTTGCTCCATGTCTACGAGCGCAGGCCTATCTCCGTACTGCGCAAGCTGGCCCTGCAGCGGGCCGAGCGGTGGATCGTCCAGCGCCAGGAGGCCGACGGGTCCTGGGGCGGCATCCAGCCCCCGTGGGTCTACTCGCTGATGGCGCTCCACGTGCAGGGCTACCCGCTCGACCATCCCGTCATGCGCGCCGGCCTCGACGGCCTCGACGACTTCACCATCGACGACGAGGCCGGCCGCCGCCTGGAAGCCTGCCAGTCCCCGGTGTGGGACACGGCATTAGCCGTCATCGGGTTGGCCGATGCGGGCACGCCGCCCAGCGACGAGGGCATGCGTCGGGCCGGCGACTGGTTGCTGGGCGAGGAGGTCACCATCAAGGGCGACTGGAGCATCCGGCGTCCTCGACTCGACCCCGGCGGTTGGGCGTTCGAGTTCGCCAACGACCACTATCCCGACATCGACGACACGGCCGAGGTGGTGCTGGCTCTCCGGCACTGCGACGTCGTCGCCGAGGGGGCCATCGACCGGGCCGTGGCCTGGATCGAGGGGATGCAGTGCCGCGACGGGGGCTGGGGTGCCTTCGACGCGGATAACACCCGCGGCCTGTGCGAGGAGCTTCCCTTCTGTGACTTCGGCGAGCTGATCGACCCGCCCAGTGCGGATGTCACCGCCCACGTGGTGGAGATGTTGGCCGTGCTCGGCCGCCTCGGCCCGGTCATGGACCGAGGCGTCCAGTGGCTGCTCGACGCGCAGGAGGCCGACGGCTCCTGGTTCGGTCGCTGGGGTGCGAACTACGTGTACGGCACCGGGGCCGTGGTCCCCGCCCTGGCCGCGGCGGGCCTGGCACCCGATCACCCGGCGATGGCCAAGGCGGTCCGCTGGCTCGAGGCCCACCAGAACCCCGACGGCGGCTGGGGCGAAGACCTCCGCTCGTATCGGGACCCGAGCCTGAGCGGACAGGGCACCTCGACCGCCTCTCAGACGGCCTGGGCCCTACTCGCCCTCTTGGCCGTCGGGCAGCGGGGCCCGTCCACCGATGGCGGTCTCGAGTTCCTGGTCGATACCCAGCGAGAGGACGGGACCTGGGACGAGCCCTGGTTCACCGGCACCGGGTTCCCCGGGGACTTCTACATCAACTATCACCTGTACCGCCTGGTCTTCCCGGTCATGGCGCTCGGCCGCCATCTTGGCGGTAGGGGCGACGGCCGCCATCTTGGCGGTAGGGGCGACGGCCGCCATCTTGGCGGTAGCGGCCGAGCCGTTGCGGAGCGGGGCCATGGCTGATCTCACCATCGTGT
>JAUTXB010000155.1 GCA_030838245.1 Acidimicrobiaceae bacterium | reverse complement strand
AGTCAGCGAGCCGGGTACCGGAAGATGGCCCTCGAGCACGGTGATTGGAAGGTCGGCGGCGCGGCTGAGATCGATCCCTACCATCTCGTCGAAGACGGCGCGGCGCGAACCATCGGGTTCGTTCCTCACTGCTGTCGGGGCGACAGGATGGTTCTGCCACACAACCACCGTCTGGGCCGTCACGATCGGGAGAACGGATACCACGCCGGGAAGGTGGCCGATGCGTGACCGTGCCGCCTGCGTGATGGGTTTGGGAGCTCCCTGAGTCGGATTGTCGCTGCCGAGTTGCGACGGGTTGGCCCCCGCCGCCGCTACCTGTATCCCGGCCAACGGTCCTCCGTTGGCCAGCTGGTTCAGGACACGGCCTTGGGCCGTCGCCGCCATGGTCAGCATGGCGGTAAAGAGGGCAGCAGCGAGGGCGACGGCCGTTACGGTCAACGCGGCGCGACCGGGACGGCGTAAGACGCTTCGCAGTGCGAGGCGGAAGGCGTCGACCCAGTTCATCGGATCATCGCCGTCACGGCCGATCGGTCACGACGCTTCGATCCGACCACGATCGAGGGCGAGCCGCTCGGAGGCCCTCCGGGCGAGCATCCTGTCATGGGTGACGACCAAGAGCGTGCACCCGTGGTCCTCTCGAAGCGACTCCAACAAGCGCATTACGTCCTCGGAGGTATCGGCATCGAGGTTACCGGTGGGCTCGTCGGCCAGGACCAGACGCGGCCGGTTCACCAGTGCTCGGGCTATCGCCACCCGCTGGCGTTCTCCACCTGAGAGGGCCCCCGGTCGGTGGCCCAATCGGTGGCTCATGCCCACGGATTCCAGTAGCTCCCGTGCGCGGACCCGGCGAATCGCTGCTCGTTCCCCGGCCAGGACCGCCGCCATTTCAACGTTTTCCAATGCGGTCAATGCCTCGAGAAGCCCGAAGTTCTGAAAGATGAATCCAACGGTCATGCGGCGATAGGCGGCCAGGGAGTCGCCTCCGAGGACAGCCACGTCGAGCCCGCCGACCAACAGGCTTCCTGATTGGACGCGTTCCAGGCCGCCGATCAAGGCAAGCAGGGTGGTCTTGCCCGCTCCCGAGGCTCCCACCAACGCTGCGTACCCACCTGCGGGCACCTCGAACGTGGCGTCCTCGAGTACTGAGACCTCGCCGAGGGGTCCTGGATAGCGGTGAGACAGGGAGGTGCCGACCACGGTCACCCCGCCTACCTGCGATGCCACCTGCCCCACTTGGACGAGACGGGCCGGCTCCCGCGGCTCCTCCAGGCGTTGAGTGCTCACGGTAGCCCGCAGTACTTCGTCATATCGATCCGCGTGGAGTTGGATCACGACCGGTGAGACGGTAACGGTCGAAGCCGGAAGTGGCCCAGCCGTTGCCGTCGGCGTCGATCAAGAAGGCTTCGTAGTCGACAAGGCTGTCCAGCCAGAGGGGAGCGTCGAGGCCCATGGCCACCGCGGCCGTGGCGTAGGCGTCGGTCCTGGTCAGCTCCGGGCCGATGACGGTGAGGGCGGACACCGCCGTGGCCGGCCGGCCCCGGTGGGGGTCGATGACATGGAAGCCGCGCTCATAGGTTCCAGAAGTGGCAACCGCCCCCTCGGCGAGGCCGACCACTGCACAGAACGCGTCGAGCTGGAACGGGTGGCGAAGGGCCACCTGCCAGGGCCGCCCGACGCCGGTCTTCCCCCGTAGGCGTACGTCGCCGCCAGCGTCAATGGCGTGGTCGGGCCAACCATCCGCTGTCAGCTGCGCCGACGCACGCTCCACCGACCATCCTTTCACCAGACCGGACGGATCGAGATGACCACCAGCCCGGGCGTCGAAGTAGCCGCCCGTCTCGGAGTGCAGCTGGTCGCACAGGGCGAGGACCTCTCGGACGAGCAGGTGGCAGTCACTGGTGGTCAGCTCGCCCCTATCGAGCCGGTTGATCTCGCTGTCTGGCTTGTAGGTACTGAACGTGGCGTCGACCCAGTGTAGGTCGGCTACGACCCGGTCGATCGAGTTCTGCAGCTCTGCCTGAGGGCCCTGAGTCCGTATCTCGATGCTGACCACGGTGCCCATTACCGCCTCGGCATGGCGCGCCGGTTTCACTTGCCGACCTTGGTCAAGGCGGATTGGAGGGACTGGGCAAAGGCGTCGCTGGTGAAGGTGGCGCCCGACACCACATCGAACTGCATGCTCTGAGCGGTCAGCGCCTCTTGCGTGAGAATCGGCACGGCCTGCGAGTTGATGGACTGCGAGCGTGAGTCGGTCGCCGACTCCTGGGGGGTGGCGATGTTGGTGATCTTGCCGCCGCGCATTGTGATCCGGATCTGAATGTCGCCGTATTGGTACTGCACGTCGTTCCCGGTGAAGGTAGTCGTGGTGCTGGGCGTGGATGTCGGAGGCGTGGTCTGGGTCCCGGCGGCGGGAGGCGTAGTGCTTGGCGGCTGAGTCGTGGATGAGCTGGGGGCGGACGGCGTCGATGGCGACTGGACGGCAACGGGAGAGCTCTTGATGGTGCCCGAAGAAGACTTGTAGCCCAGCAAGGCGACCAGGCCTACGACGGTTCCGGCGGCTGCGATGACGGCTCGGTGCATGACAGGCTCCTTAGAGTTCGAAGTCTTCTTGGTAAATGTGCCGGCGGGGGACGCCCGTCTCCTCCAGGGCGGCGGTGGTGACCTTGGTCATGCTCGGCGGACCGCATACGTAGACGTCGCGCCGCGCAAGGTCAGGCACGAGGTGGAGTAGATGGCGGGAGGTCAGGTACTCGGGGTGCTGTCGGCTTGGTCCCACCAGGTAGTGCAGCTGTGCCCGCCGTGCGGCCGCGATGGATTCCAGCTCCTCTCGAAAGGCGATGTCCTCAAGGTTCCGGGCCCGGTAGATCAAGGTGACATCGCCGGAGGCGCCCGGGAGGGACTCGAACAACGCCCGCAGGGGTGTGATGCCGACGCCCCCGCCGATCAAGAGGACCTTGCGGCGGGTTCGGCGTCGCCCGGTGAACGCGCCATAGGGTCCTTCGGACAACACCCGGATGCCCGGACGGAGCCCGGCGAGCCCAGAGCTGTGGTCACCCAGGTGTTTCACCGTGAGCCGGAGCCACTCCCCGTTCGGAGCTGCCGACAGCGAGTAGGGGTGGGCCTGCCACCAGCCTTCCCTGGTCAAGAACCGCCACATGAAGAACTGGCCAGACTCCGCCCGGAGCTCAGCCAGCCGGTTCCCAGTGACGTAGAGCGAGGTCAGGGCTGGTCCTTCATTGACCACGCGCGCCACTCGCAGCTGGTGGCGGAGCCCGTCGCGAACCGGCTTTCCGATCCGATAAGAGACCAGCAGGAGGCCGACTACCCCATACAGGGCGATCCACAGCGCCCGGTTGAGGGGGTGGGTGGCAAAGTCCACTCCGGTGGCGAACTGGTGAGCGAACGACAAGGCCAGGGCGATGTAGGTGTACAGGTGAATGAAGTACCAGGTGTGGTAGCTGACGCGACGGCGGAGTGACCGGGCGGAGATCACGCCCACAGCGACGAGAAGGCCGAGGCCGACGGTGGCAGCCAACATGTCTGTGTACGTGAAGATCACCGAATTGGTCTCGGACACCACGCCAGTGTGAGCCGTGATCGCATAGCCCCAGATGGTCAGGACTGCATGGGCGACGAGCAAAGTGATGCTGTACTCGCCGTTCCGCCGGTGCCATACGGCCAGTCGGTCCATTCCGATCAATCGGTCGAGCCACGCCACGCGCCCCATCAGGAGCACCTCGATGACGACCAAGTACGTACCAACGAGCCCGGTTACCCGGCCGGCGGCGGTCAGCCACGGTCCGATGCCGACGACCGACGCCGGTGCCGTATCGAGCCACCACATGAGGCAAACCAATACCGCGCCGGCGCCGACGACCACCGCCACCAGCGCCTCTCGGGTCGGTTGGTCCAGTGTGACCGACGAGCGCGCGCCCGTGTGGTGAGGCACCCCGGGTCTCGCGGTCCATCGGGGTTTCTGTTCTCCTACCGGGGCGGGCACTGCACACAGTCCGGGTCACCAAGTATTGCCTCCGGTGTGGTCAACGGCGGATTCACGCGTTCATGGTGGCGGACGCCACTAACCGGGGCCGAACACTACGGCTCATGACGGATTGGGCCTGGTCCACGTTCGACGACCGGAACTAGGTTCCGAGCCCCAGGATCGCTGATGACGCCGTCGAGCGGAAGGGCTTGTTAGCCCGGGGATGCGACCCCCGTCGGCGCAAATGCCATCATCTCCGGCGCCTGGAGCGCCCGCATCTCGTGACTGGCCCGAGACGTCCGGCCACGAGGCGGTGACCATCATTCGTGCTCCGACGACATTGGCAGGTGGGGCGCCAGGTCGCTCGCAGAACTCCCAACCAGCGCCATGGTCCGTAACAGCTCTCTGTTCATGCGGGCGCGAACCATCTCAAGCGAAGATAGGGTTCGAACCTTACGATCACGTGACACGAACGTGAGAATCAGCTAAGAATGCCAGCCAATCGGGATGGACCCGCGTCTCTAGTGGGTGACCTGGACCTCCCTGGAGTTGCTGCCCAGAGACCGTTGGAGCAGGCGGTTGGCTTGAGGGCCCAGGCAATTCCGGCGCCGCCATCCGACCTGGCGACACCCATCTTGGTACTGAAAAGCTGCTGAGAATGACCATCCCCAGGGTCAGTCCACATCAGGAAGCAACACCTATCCTGAATCCCTCGTGAGAACCCAGCTGCACTGTCCGAGGGCCAGAACAACGTCGCCACGCCGTAGCGCGTGAGTCTTGATGCTCTTTCGACTCTCGCTGGCTGAGCCGCTCAGTATCTGCAGCTAGTGGCCAGGACTCGCTCACTGGATTCACTCGAGCTGGCAGAAGCGGTCGTCCTCGGTGATCTGACCTTGGCGCTCTGCTTGGTCAGCAGGTTCGTGCCCTTCGGAAGCGCCCTGGTGGTTCTGGGTCTCCTCCCCATGGCCGCCATCGCGGCCAGGCACCGACTTCGGGCTGCGCTCGTGGGGGGCCTGGCCGCGATGTTCGTGGGCTTTCTGGCTGCCGGTGATCGGGTGGTGGTATCCGTAGCCGTCTGTACCGCCCTTGGCGCACTGATAGGTCACGGCCATCGTCGCCACTGGGGCCCGGTACGCACAGTGGCCACCGGCATCCTTTTGTTCTGGCCGCTGGTTTCTGTGGTCACGGTCGGGTTCCTCGCCTTGTTCACCAGTCTGCGCAGCCTCTCGATTGACCAGACTCGAAACAGCTGGAGCGGTATCGGCCAGACCCTGCGGAGCTTGCGACTCGGTGGAATAGCCCACGCCGGGGACGCCACGGTCAGCTGGGCCACCCGCTTCTGGTGGCTCGCCATCCCCATTGGGCTCTTCGTTCTGGTGGTGGCAGGTTGCCTACTCGGTTGGCTAGCCGCTCGGGGTGCCCTGCATGCACTCGACGCTCTCGGGAACCCGCGGTCGCTGACCTTCGACCACCATGATGGTCGGGACCCCGCTCCCGTTCCGGTCCGCATGGATGACGTCTCCTTCCGTTATCCCGACAGTGAGCACTGGGCTCTCCTCCACGTCGGACTGCAGCTTGGTCCCGGTGAACTGCTCACGATCGTCGGGCACAACGGTTCGGGAAAGTCGACGCTGGCCCGTTTGCTGGTGGGAGCTGCTCCCACCGAGGGCGCCGTTGTTCGAGATGGTGGGCCCGGCCTCGGGGCTCGGGGGGGCAGCGCCCTCATCTTCCAACGCCCCGATGCACAGGTGCTCGGCGTCCGCGTCCGAGACGACCTGCGTTGGGGGCTTCCGAGCACGCGAGTGATCGACACCGAGGGTCTCCTGGCCCGGGTCGGGCTGGCCGATTTCGCCGACCGAGAGACTGCGACCCTGTCCGGGGGCGAGTTGCAGCGACTGGCGGTTGCTTCGGCGCTGGCTCGCCAGCCGCGGCTGCTTGTCTCCGATGAATCGACGGCGATGTTGGACCCTGAGGGCCGGATCGTTCTCATGAACCTCCTGCGCGCCCTTCCCGATGACGGGATCAGTGTCG